>DATNBU010000045.1 GCA_035571835.1 Candidatus Limnocylindrales bacterium
CGAGCTCGGGAAACTCGTAGTAGCCGTCGTAGTAGGAGAGCGCGGCGTCGACACCGCGGATCGTCGTCTTCGCCCTCACGCCGACCTGCGAATGCCTGAGGTCCGACGACGGTGCGGGCGCATGCGCGAGCCGCACGATCGCGTCGTAGTCGCCGGCCAGCTCCGGAAAGCCTTCGTTGAACGTCTTGCGGTCGAGACCGACCCAGCGGCTGTCGAGCGTCGGCAGGCGCGACGGTGAGAAGAACGGGACCCACACGACCTCGAGCTGCACGTCGTGGAACGTCGTGGTCGCAGCCGCCGACCATGCCGCGAGCTTTTCGTCGCGCCGGTGGCCGTCGACCGGATCGCGCCAGTCGTGCGAGTTCAGCCGGTCGGTCGGATTGTACGAATCGCCGCTTCCCCACGCGTAGATGCGGCGCCCCGCGTAAAAGCGTGCGTTGCCGTAGCGGGCGGCAATCTCGCATTCGGCGATGTCGAGGATGCTGCGATCGCGCCGGTTGTCGGGGATCTCGATGACGACGTCGTCGACCAGGCTTCCGTCGTCGGCCTGCGCGCGCAGCTTGGCCGACGCGCGGAAATTCTCGCCGAGCTTGCGCTGCCAGTCGATGTCGAGGCGCGCTTCGTTACGGATCGTGTGGTCGCCGGCGACGGCGTGGAAATGCGAGAAATTGCGAAGCTCGAGCGTGGCCTGAAGGCCGAGCGCATCGAGGTGGAGCGCATCGGCGGCCGGTCCGGCGAACGCAGCGCTCGAACGCAGAACGGCGAGTATGCACGCCGCGACGAACGTGATGCGGCAGCGGCCAGTCACGGCGCCGGCCTCCTGCAGAAAAGCTCGACGCCCAGACCGACAGCGCGGCGAAGCACGATCAGCGAGTCGGTCGCCTTGACGGCGTCGTTTGCGTCGACGTCGCAGACGCACGCCGGGCATTGGCTGCCGAGTCCGACGGCCGACAGCAGCACCGCACGCGCGTCGCCGGCGCCGGGAAGCTCGGCATCGATCGAGAGCGGCTGGCCGCACGACGTGCAGGCCGCAGCAACCATGCACGATCCGAACGGACACGCGCCGCCCGAAGCGTTCGTCGTCACGTCCGGCTCCCCGTCGAGCCCGGTGACGAGCGCTTCGTATGCTGCCGCCGAGCCGCGGAGCTCGGCGTCGAAGAACTCGACGACGGCTGTTCGCGTAAGATCGTGCTGGCGCTCTTCGTCCATGAAGTCGCCGCTCCACGTCGGGCAGATCGAGCCGCACGACCCGGGCTCGATCTCGGGAGAGTCGCCGATCGACGACGGCAGCTTCGGCGTCGGCAGCGGCCGCAGTCCGAGCAGGCCGAACGTTCCGTCGCAATAGACGTCGTCGGGATTTTCACCCGCATCGATGTCGAACAGCGCGCGCGAGAAATTGATGTGGATTCCGTCCTCGAGCGTGACGAGCACGCGCGGCGAAGAGGCGCGTTCGAACGGAAGCGCCTGGTTCCTGTTGTACGGTGTGATCAGGTCGGCGGTGCCGCCCATCCAAAGCGCCGGCACGTCCGACCCGTCGAAGAATTCCTGCTGCAGCGAGCATGCCCACGGAGCGAGCGCGGCGACGGCCCGAACACGCGGGTCGCGAGGCTCCGCGCTGTAGCCGTGCAGCAGCACGGTAAGTCCGCCGAGCGAATGGCCGAGACTCCCGATCTTTCCGGTGTCGATGCGGCCCGCAAGAAAGCCCTGCGGCTCCGCAGAGTTTCCGATGAGCTGATCCGCAACGAACGACAGGTCGCCCGGCTGCTCGGCGATGTCGAAATACGTCGGAATCAGCGCAGGCGTATCGAACTTCGACAGCGGAAAGCTCGGCGCGGCGACGACGTAACCGTGGCTTGCGAGGAACGTCGTCAGGTAGACGGCATCGCGTGCGCGTCCGCCAAGGCCGTGCGCGCGCAGGATCAGCGGAAACGGATTCAGCGAGCTCGCCGGCGGGGCATCGCGAACTTCGACGAGACCCTGGCCGGTATCGGCCGGATACCAGACTTCGACGTCAAGCTCGCGCGAATCGCTGCCGTCATACGGGCCGTACGCCATCGTTGACCGTGACGGGTCGACGAGATGCAGCGTGCGCACGCCGACTCCGTACGGGCCCGGCTCCCCGTAAGCGCCGGTATCGGCTGATGCGAGAGCCACCGGGAAGACCGCGGTCCATGCCGCGAAAAAGAGATAACGGAGCATCCGCCGGATAATCAGCGCGCGCCGAGAACGTCGAGGGCGGCACGGTGCATGCGATCGTCGCCCGACATCACGACCCGCCCGTCGCTTTCGAACGTGAGGGGATCGCCCGACCAGTCGGTGAGCCTGCCGCCGGCGCCGTCGGCGATCGGGACGATCGCGGCCCAGTCGTGGATCTTCAGGTTTGCCTCGACCACCAGGTCGACCCAGCCGCTCGCGACGAGCCCGTAGTTGTGGCAGTCGCCGCCGAACAGCGGATAGCGAACGCGCGAGCGCAAGCGGTCGTACGCCGCCGCATCGTCTCCGCTGAACATATACGGCGACGTCGAGTACATCAGCGCGTCTTCGAGGCGGCCGCAGCGCCGCGTGTGGCACGGCATGTCGTTGTGCGTCGTCGGCCGGCCCTCGAGCCCGACCCAGCGGTCGTCGATGCCGGGGCAGTCGATGATCCCGAGTATGGGCTTGCCGTCGCGGCAGAGCGCGATCAGCGCTCCGAACAGAGGCCGTCCGCTGACGAACGCCTTGGTCCCGTCGATCGGGTCGAGAACCCACACGTGGCTCGCGCCCGGATTATCGCTGCCGTGCTCTTCGCCGATGATGCCGTGCTCGGGAAAAACCCGCCGGATCTCCTCGCGCATCAGCCGTTCGCATTCGCGGTCGGCGATCGTGACCGGGGTCGCGTCGGATTTGGTCTCGGTGACGAACTCACTGCGGAAATACCGCAGCGAAACGGTGCGAGTGATGTCGGCAAGCGAGAAGGCGAGTGCGACGAACTTGTCGAAATCGCCATCCACGAGACGCCGCCGCGTCATCAGTCGCCCATGAAGGCGAGCTGGATGCCGCCGAGCGGTGTAGTCATTCCGGTGATGCGGCCGCCCTGAACGGCGCGGTGCGGATCGCCGACGTCGACGCCTGCCATGCGCAGGAACGTGACCGTCGCGTCGATGTTCGTGCTCGCGAATGCCACTCCCCACGGGCCACCGGTGATGCGGGGCAGGACCTTTCCCGGCGGCGTTTCTGCGGCGCCGGGCTTGAGCGGGCCGACGATCTCCAGCAGCGAGCGTCCGGCCTTGAGGAATGCATAGTAGCGATCGTTCATCGCCGACGTGCGGCCCTTGAGGCCGAAGTGTTTTTCGTAAGTCTGCGATGCGGCCTTGGACGCGCTCACCTGCAGCACGACATGATCGAG
Organism: Candidatus Limnocylindrales bacterium; assembly: GCA_035571835.1. Classification (NCBI taxonomy): domain Bacteria; kingdom Bacillati; phylum Chloroflexota; class Candidatus Limnocylindria; order Candidatus Limnocylindrales; species Candidatus Limnocylindrales bacterium. The sequence continues at coordinate 3,386 of DATNBU010000045.1, forward strand.
GCGCACCAGCGAGTTTGCATGCGAGTGCGACGCGGCCTCGGCCGGCGGCCGCTCGAGCCACGTCGCGGCGGCAGGCGTAAGCTCCATCGGGATCTGCACGATCGAATCCGACCAGTCCTCGCACTCTTCGTGGAACGGGCTGCCGGCGAGCTGACCGATGGCGACTGCGGAACGATGCGGCTCGCTCGCGGCCCACGTCCAGCCGAAGAGTCCCGAACCGAGGATCAGGCGCTGGCGAACGAGATCGGCTGCGGCGGTCGCGTCGGCGTGAGAATCGGCGGCGAGGAAACGAATTCCGCCGCCTTCGAGGTCGATGTGCGCAGCGTGACAGCCCTGCCACGTGTAGGCCTCGCTGACGTGGAACCCGAGCTTGCGCCACGCTTTGACGGTGGGTCCGAGCGAAGGCACTGCGGCCAGCGCATATCCGATGCCATCGACGACCTGCTCGGCGGGGACGCGACGGGTCTTTCCCTTGCCGGTCGGACGCTCGGCTTTGGCGGGCTCGGGCGCAGCCTCGGCGACGGCTTGCTTCGCATCCTGCTCGGCAGCTTTGTCGGCCTGTTCGGCTTCTTCCTTGGCCTTGCGCTTTCGCGATCTGAAAAACGGAAGCTTCATCCGGAGGAAAACAGGCCGCCGTTCGCGAGCACGTACCGCACGAACGCGACCAATTGACTGGCGCGATGTAACTCTTTACCCACCACAAAGACAAGGCGTTACGCCGGGTTCGTCGGCCGGACCGGCCGCGCCTGCCTCCCTTCCCGTGAGCGACGACGACCTTCGAAAAGCCCTCGAGCAATACCTGCGCGGTCACGGCCGCCCGGGCGTTGCGGTTACTTCGCTGCGGGAGCTTTCCGGTGGCGCGTCGTGCCGCGTCTACGCGTTCGAGCTCGACTGCGGTCCGCCGGCCCTCGTTCTGCGCCTCGACCGTGCGGGCGGCGGAGTCCAGGGTACCCGCCGCGAAGAGCACGCGCTGCTCGATGCAGCGTCGCGCGCGGGCGTGACGGTGCCGGGCGTGCATCAGTTCGGCGACGAGGCGGACGGTCTCGGCGGCGCGTTCTTCGTGATGGACCTGGTCCCCGGCGAAGCCTTGGCGCGGCGCCTGCTGCGCGATGAACGTTATGCGGCAGCGCGCCGCGCGCTGCCTGCCCAGCTCGGCCGAGAGCTCGCCCGCCTGCATTCGATCGACCTCGCGCAGCCTTCGCTGTCGTTTCTCACGGCTCGGGCGCCGGCCGGCGAAGATCCGCGCCGCTATGCGCTGGCCGAGGTCGAACGCTACCGGCAGATCCTCGACGTGATGTCGGCCGACCAGCCGTATCCGCTGCTTCGCCTGACGGCGCGCTGGCTCGAGCAGAACGCGCCCGAAGTGCGCCGGCCCGCGCTCGTGCACGGCGACTTCCGCATCGGCAACGTGATGTTCGACGAGCGCGGCCTGACTGCCGTGCTCGACTGGGAGCTCTCGCACGTCGGCGATCCGATCGAAGACCTCGGCTGGCTTTGCGTGAAGACGTGGCGCTTCGGCAACGACAGCCTTGCAGCCGGCGGACTGTGTTCGCGCGAGGAGCTGCTCGGATACTACGAGGCTGCCGGCGGCATCGGCGGGGCGTGGAGCGCGCTTTCGTGGTGGGAGCTGTTCGGCAACTGGAAGTGGGCGATCATCTGCCGCATGCAGGCCGGCCGTCACACGGCCGGCAAATGGCCGGACGTCGAGCTTGCGGCAATTGGCCGGCGCGTCGCCGAGACGGAGCAGGAGATTCTGTCGCTGATGGAGTCCGGTGACGGATGCTGAACCTTCGCGATGACCTGACGATGAAGTCTCTCATGGAGAAGCGCTGATGCAGGACAAGCCTTCGGCCGTCGAGCTTCTCCAAGCGCTCGCCGCATTCCTGCGCGAGGAAGTCGCGCCGCGCATGGAAGGCGGGATGCGTTTCAAATCGATCGTCGGCGCCAACGTCGCCGGCATCGTCGCGCGCGAGATCAGGCTCGGTCCGGCGCAGGATCGTGCGCAGCTTCGGCGCCTCGTAGCGCTTCTTCGAGAGCCGGCAGCCGCCGCGCAGAGCTCAGGAGAAGAAGCGCGTGGCGAAGACGTGCGCGCACGCGTCGAGGAGCTCTCCTTCGAGCTGTGCCGCCGCATCGAGGCCGGGCTCGCCGACAGCGGTCCGTGGCGAGAAGAGGTCATCGCGCATCTGCGCGCGACCGTCGATGAAAAGCTTGCGGTCGACAATCCGAAAGCCCGCGAGAAACGCTGAAATAGAGTCCTGTATTCCGCGACGCTCCTCCCGATCGCGCCGCGCGTACCAGGCGTCAGTCGCAGCTCGCCTCCGTCCCCGGCGACAGGTCCACCACCCAGTACGTCCCGTACGTGCCGCCTCCGGTTGCACGTCCGATCCCGATGCTGTCGGCGTCGTTGTCGAGCAGAAGAGCGGCGATGCTCGGGGAATCCTTGAAGCTGTCGAGCATTGCCGCGGCGGTGGAGAATCCCGCGCCGATCGCTTCGGCCTGGTCGAACAGGTTGCACGCTCGCGCGAAGCACGCATCGCACAGACGGTCGAACAACGAGGATCCGTCCTTGCCGACAGTCGAGAAATAATTCTGGTCGCGCATGTCCTCGGCATGTCCCTGCGTCGAGCGCGACATCGACCTGCAGTTCTGCACGGCGCCTCGCCCGTGGTCAGCGCGGTAAGCGTTCACGAGCGACAGGAACGCCTGTTCCTCGGAGTCGAGCAGCGTTGTCTCCGGGCTGCCGCCGCTGCAGTTGCTGCAGACACCGCAGTCGGACGCGCAGGTCTCGCACGTCTCTCCGCTATCGCACGACTGATCGCCGCAGGTCGGAAGTCCGCAGACCTGCGGACATTGCAGCTCCACCTGCTGGCCGACTGCGCGGCGCAGTACACGCAGCGCGTCCGAGACGCCGACATCGCCGCTGCCGTCGTGATCACCGCACGTTTGCGTGTCGGCGTCCGATGCGGAAACGAAAAGCACGAGAACGAAAAATGCGGCGAGCGGGATTCTCATAGCGCCTCCGGACTGCAGCGCCCGCTCCCCGCGACGAAATCACGCAGTCATGGCAAGGCTAGAAGCGCCGGAGTCGGGCGACAAGACAGGGAGGCGATTCTCCAACTCACCTGGACCGACTGACTCGGCTGCTCCCGCTATGGACTCTCGTGTGCGTCCCGGGCGGCGGCGGCACGGCCTGCGCGCTGGCGCAGAATTGCGAGTTCTTGCGTGTCACGGCTCTTGTCACACTTCTGCTCGGCGGGCATGTTGACGCACATTTCATTGATGGGGGAATATCCGATGCTTCGACGTCTGTCCCTGTACCTCGCCGTGTTCGCGGCGATGGCCCTGATGCCCGCGCACGCGAACGCCCAGTTCTTCTATCGGCCCGACCTGCCGTTCATCGGGCTGCTCGGAGTCGGTGATCTCGGCGGCGCTACCAACTATGCCGCCGTGTTCGAATTGTCGGAGGCGCCATACTGGCTCATCCAGAGCGGCGGCAAGTGCTTTTCTCCGACCGATCCGACGCGGGCTTTCGAGATCTACGCGCAGATCCCGGAGTCGGTGTCTCACTCGACGAAGGGCGCGAAGGGAAAGCAGAAACAGGAAATCACGGTCACGTTCTATACGGCCGACGCCGTGTACTCGTCGATCGTCTCCGACAACTGCTCGATCAAATGGCAGGTCAAGGACGTCGACGGCGATTTCGACTACGATGGCGGCACCGACGTGATGACCGGCGCCTTCAAGTGCAAACCCGCCGTGGCGGCGGAGTTTGCCGGCCTCGGGCTCGACGACGCGGGGCAGGCCGCTTTTCTGGCGGCGTTCGGCGGAAAGCTCGCATGCAAAGTCAGCGGCGTTCCGGTCAACGGGCCGGCGCCGGTCTGTTTCCGCGGTGACACTCCGGTGGCCACCGAGTCCGGACTGCGCGCGATCCGCGACCTGAAGGTCGGCGATCTCGTCTGGTCGCGAGATGAAGCCACCGGCAAGGACGTCCTGTCGCCGGTCGAAAGAACCTTCGAAAATCCGGGCTTCGCGCTTCGCGAAATCGTTGCGGGCAGCGAAACCCTGCATACGACCGACGCGCATCCGTTCCGCGTTGAAGGCAAGGGCTGGGTCAAGGCGAGGGACCTCACGATGGGCGATCGCCTCGTTGCGCGAGATGGCACGCCGATCGGCGTTGCGTCGAACCGGATCGTCGACGGTACACGCTTCTATGCGGGCTACGACCGGCCCGCGCCGGCGAGATCGGCCAGGCTTTCGGATCTGCGCTGGACTGCGGCTTCGTACGCACCGCAGTCACGGATCCCGCAGGACACTCCGGAAGCGCCGACGGTCTACAACATCGAAGTCGGCACGCATCACAACTACTACGTCGGCGCGAGCCGCATCCTCGTGCACAACAAGTGAGAAGGGGGAACACCGCCATGCGCAACTCACTGGGCAGATCATCGGCAGCTCTGGCAGCAGCCGCGCTCGCAGTTCTTACGTTTTCTTCCGCGGCTCAAGCGGTCCGGCCGTCGCTGTCTTCCGGCAAAGAGGTGAACGACGGTGCCAACAACATGACGATTTACGACATCGGCCAGTCCATCCACTGCGTTTCGGCGACCGACAGCCAGACATTCCTGAACGGAGCCGTCAGCATCCCCGACTCGGTCAAGTTCGGGAAGAAATCGGCGGAGGCCGTCGAGTCGCAATATGCGGTGCTGCAGGTGAGCCTCGGCGATGGTGCCGGCGGTACACTCATCGACAGTGGCCCGCTGCAGCCTGCAACGTGCTCGATCTCGTGGAGCATTGCCGACAACGACGGGGACGGTGACTACGAGGGCGGAACGGACGAGATGACGATGTCGTTTCACTGCAGCCCCGGCGAGCTGATGGCGACGATGGGATTCGACTACGCGCAGGCGACGTCGTTTCTGTCGCAGTTTGGTGGCGAGCTCGGCTGCACCATGTCCGGAGTTCCGCAGCCCTGAACAGATGCCGGCGTCTAAAGAGACGCCGGGGTTCGCCATCTCGCGTTTAGTGAAACGGCCCGCGCTCCACAGGAGGCGGGCCGTTTTTGCCTGTGCGGCCGACCGTCGGACGTGTCGCGTCGAGCTCGCAAGCGCCGACGGTGCTCCAACAATCGCCATAGGGCCCGCGCGCCGGGTGCCGGCAGCTCGAGGTCGGGATCGTGTGACCGAGGCTACAGCACGGTATGTTCCGGCCAGAAAAAGCGGCATTCGGCCTTGATGGATCCAGCGCTATCCGTCATCGACGCTATCTTTCAAACAACTCGGTGGTGCGAGCCGTAACCCGCCGGTCGCTGACGGCGATCGCGCCATGCTGTTCGATGGAGGAGCTCGATGCGCGTTCGAAAAGTGGACAACAACATCTCTGTGCACGCCGTCTCGGGGACCTACGTCGTACTTCTTGGCATCGACATGAAGCAGGCCGACACGACTGGTTTGCTCGGATTCGCGATTCGACGGGCCGATCCGGTGGAGAACGAGGACTACTGGCTTCAAGGGATGCGGACGTTCGAGGCTTCGTATCCGAATCCGCCCGACGGAGCGCTCGTTTCCACGCGTGACCATCCCGTGCAGGATTTTCTGTGGAGCGACTTCACTGCCAAGCCGGGGCGCAAATACACGTACACGATCGTTCCGGTGACCGGCAAGCCGAAGAAGCTGCTGCACGGCGCCGGGGTAAGCATCGAAGTGGAGACGGAATCGGAGTCGGACGGCGAGCATGCCATTTATTTCAACCGCGGCGTGATTGGCAGTCAGGCGTACGCCCGCAACTGGCAGGCGGCACCGAACAAGCTGAGCCCGATCGAAAAGGAAAAAGCGCTCGACTGGCTCTCCCGCGGTCTCGATGAAGCCGTCATGGCTCATATTGCCAAGGCGAAGGATGAGTCTTACGGGCTTCGCGCCGCCGTATACGAATTCGACTACGAGCCGGTAATCGAAGCTTTTCAGAAGGCGCACGCGTCATGCAGGAACGTTCAGATCGTCTACGACGCGAGGGTATCCAAAAACAAGCAGGGAATCCCCGACCCCGAGGAGAAGAAGCGGGTAGCCCATGTCGAGGAGCTTCTGGACGAATACGGTTTAACCGATGTCGCGACGCCGAGGCGTGCGAGCCCGAGCTACATCGCCCACAACAAGTTCATCGTGTTACTCAAAGACGGCGCGCCGATCGAGGTCTGGACCGGCTCCACGAATTTTACGATGTCGGGTATCTTCGGCCAATCCAACGTCGGTCATCTCGTTCGTGATCCGGATATTGCCGCCAAGTACCTCGCATACTGGGAAACGCTACAGAAGGATCCGGAGAGCGATCCCCTGAAGGACAGCAACGAGCTGGCGACCCCGACTCTGACGGATTTTCCGCCGGAAAAGGGTACGACACCGCTCTTCAGTCCGCGCCACGGGCTTGCTCAGCTCAACTGGTACGGCGTCGCGATGGCCGGCGCGACCTCGGCGATGTGCTTTACGGGAGCATTCGGCATCAACAAGGTCTTTCTCGACGACTTCGAAAAGGACAAGGACTATCTCCGGTACGTATTCCTGGAGAAATGGGGAACTACCGCGAAGACTTCTCAGGAAACCGAGAAAGCGCTCAGCGACGACTTTGATATTCAGGTTGCCATCGGAGCGACCCTGCCCGGTGAAGCGATCTCTCACTGGCTTGCAGAGCAGTCGAACACCATCAGTCGCAACATCAAATACACACACACGAAGTTCATGCTCATCGATCCATTGAGTGACGATCCGATCGTCATCACTGGTTCGGCGAACTTCAGCGACGCGTCCACCAGCCAGAACGACGAGAACATGCTCGTGATTCGCGGCGATCTTCGCGTCGCGGATGTCTATCTCGGCGAATTCATGCGGCTATGGCGACATCACAACTTCCGCTACATCGTCACGACGGTCGATGAGGGAACAGGCGAGCCAAAGCACAACTATCTGCGCCCGAACGATACGTGGGCAGCGGATTTCTATGCGCCGACGAAGATCAAGACGAAGAGGCGCAAGATGTTTGCGTGATGGCATTGCCAGACCGGCGACAAAAAAAGGGCCAGGTACGTGTGTACCTGGCCTCTTTTTTTCCGAAAACGCGCAGCCGGTTCAGGACGTCCCGAACTCCCAGCTGCTCAGATACTTTTTCTGCTCCGGCGTCAGCTTGTCGATCGCGATGCCCATCGCGGCGAGCTTGAGCGATGCGACGTCGTCTTCGATCTGGCGCGGAACGGCGTGCACGCGGATGTCGAGCTTGCCTTTCTGCGCGCTCTTCCACGCCCATTCGGCAGCGAGTGCCTGCGTCGCGAAGCTCATGTCCATGACCGACGCCGGATGGCCTTCGGCCGCTGCGAGATTGACGAGCCGTCCTTCGGCAAGAAGGTAGACGCGCTTGCCGCCGGCAAGCACGTACTCGTCGACGCAGTGCCGCAGGTTCTTGGTGACCTTCTTGGCGAGCTTGGTGAGGCCCTTGACGTCGATCTCGATGTCGAAGTGACCGGCGTTCGCGACGATCGCGCCATCCTTGAGAAGGGGAAAATGCTTCTCGGCGATCGTGTGCATGTTGCCCGTCACGCTGACGAAGATGTCGCCTTCGCGTGCGGCCTTGGCCATCGGCATCACGCGGAAACCGTCCATCGCGGCTTCGAGCGCCTTCATCGGATCGATTTCGGTGACGATCACCTGCGCGCCGGCACCGGCTGCACGCGACGCGAGGCCGCGGCCGCACCAGCCGTAGCCGATCACGACGAATACCTTGCCGGCCAGCAGCACGTCGGTCGCGCGGATGATCGCGTCGATCGTTGACTGGCCGGTGCCGTAGCGGTTGTCGAACAGGTGCTTGGTGTCGGCGTCGTTGACGGCGACGACCGGAATTGTCAGGCGGCGCTGCTTCTCGAGCGCCTTCAGGCGGATCACGCCGGTCGTCGTCTCTTCCATCGACGCGACCACGCGCGACGCGTACTGCGTCATCGTCGTGTGCAGCAGCGTCACGAGGTCGGCGCCGTCGTCCATCGTCAGGTTCGGCTGCCGCTCGACTCCGAGCTGGAGGTGGCGGTGATAGGTCTTGGAGTCCTCTCCGCGAATTGCCCACGTCGGGATACCATCGTCGACCGACAGCGTCGCCGCGACGTCGTCCTGCGTCGACAGCGGATTCGACGCGCACAGCGCGACGTCCGCGCCGCCGGCCTTGAGCGTGCGCATCAGGTTGGCGGTCTCGGCGGTCACGTGGAGACACGCCGTCATCTTCGCGCCCTTGAGCGGCTTTTCCTTGCGGAAGCGCTCGGCGATCAGGTTGAGGACCGGCATGTCGCGCGATGCCCAGTCGACTCGCTTCTTTCCGGCCGCGGCGAGTTTCGGATCCTTGACGTCGGAGGCTTCGGGTTTCTTTACCATGTTCTGTTTCCGCGCGGCGGCGCCCTGTGAAGTTGAGTTACCGGCATCGCGCGCTTCGCGTGCCTCTCGGTCGTTCTTGAGCATGGGTTTTTCCGTCTCCTGGTGGAGGTCTGGTCGTTCGTTCAGCCGAGGACGGTGGCGAGATCGGTATTCTCCCACGGGAAGAAGCCGTCCTTCGCGTCGCGTCCGAAATGCCCGTAGGCGGCGGTCTTGCGGTAGATCGGTCGTTTCAGGTCGAAGCGCTCGATGATCGACGCCGGCCGGAGGTCGACGTGATCGCGCAGCTTCTGCGAGATGGTGGTCGACGCCGCCCGGCCGGTGCCGAACGTGTCGATGTGAACCGAGACCGGCTGCGCGACGCCGATCGCGTATGCGATCTGGACTTCGCACGCGGTCGCGAGCCTGGACGCGACGACGTTCTTGGCGAGGTAGCGCGCCATGTAGGCGGCCGAGCGATCGACTTTGGACGGATCCTTGCCGGAGAACGCGCCGCCGCCGTGACGGCCCCAGCCGCCGTACGTATCGACGATGATCTTGCGTCCTGTCAGGCCGGAGTCGCCCGAGGGTCCGCCGACGACGAAGCGGCCGGTCGGATTGACGTGGTAGACGGTGTCGTCGTCGAGCAGATGCTTCGGAATGATCGGGCCGATCACCTGTTCGCGGACGTCGGAGATGATCTGGTCGAGCGAGGCGTCTTCGATGTGCTGCGTCGAGATCACGACGGTCGCGACGCGCACGGGCTTGCCGTCGCGGTACTCGACGCTGACCTGCGACTTGGCGTCCGGACGAAGGTACGGAATCGTGCCGTCGTGGCGGAGCTCGGCGAGCCTGGCGACGAGATGATGCGACAGCGAGATCGGCAGCGGCATCAGCTCGGGCGTCTGGTCGCATGCGTAGCCGAACATCAGGCCCTGGTCGCCGGCGCCCTGTTCTTCGTGAAGACCCTGTCCGACCGTGACTCCCTGCGAAATGTCCGGAGATTGCCGGACCAGGCGCGTGATGACTTCGACCTTCGCGGCATCGAAGCCGTCGGTGCCGACGTATCCGATTTCGCGTGCCACCTGGCGCGCGATCTGCTCGTAGTCGACAGCCTTGCTGCTGGTGATTTCCCCAGCCATTACGATGAGGTTGGTCGCGCACAGCGTCTCGCAGGCTACGCGGCTCGACGCGTCGCCGGCGAGGTGCGCATCGAGCACCGCGTCGGAAATCTGGTCACATACTTTGTCGGGGTGTCCCTCGGAAACAGATTCCGAAGTGAAGATGAACTCGTCCGCCATGGCCGGCCTACGTACCGGTCACACCGCGGGGGGTCAACCGGTGCTCTACCCCTTGGCCGCCTTCGTATAAGGGCCCATCTGCCGCGTCAGAAATCGGCTGCGTTCGGTCGACGTACGGGAAGTACGACTCCCTCTCTTCGCCGATTTCTTCCTTGCATCTGGACCCTTCTACGAAGTCGGCTTCGTTACGCGCACGCTCTCGGTGGCGCTTTGTTCTTTGCGATGGGGGTCGTGCTTTATTCGGCGAAGTTACGAGCGATGAGGTCGCCGAGGGTGGCTACGGCGGATTCGGCGTCGGTGCCTTCGGCTTCGACGATGATTTTGGTTCCTTTGCTTGCGGAGAGGGTCAGCAGGTCGAGGACGCTTCGGGCGTCGGCGACGCTCGAGCCGGCGCGGATCGAGACTTTGCTCGCGAAGGGCGTCATCGTCCGCACGACCATGGCGGCAGCGCGGACGTGCAGTCCGAGCTGGTTGCTGACGATGAATTCGGCGGTTGCCTTCTCGCTCATATCGACTCCTTGGAAATGTCGCGGTGACGCACGATCACTGCGGCACCGTGCTGGCGCAATCGGCGCGCGCACTCCTCGACGATGGCCACCGAGCGATGCTTGCCGCCGGTGCAGCCGATGCCGACGGTCAGGTACGCGCGGCCTTCCTCGGCGTAGTGCGGCAGCACGAAATCGAGGAAATCCATCAGCCGGTCGATGAATGCGCGGGTCAGCTCGTTCTCCAGCACGTAGCCCGAGACGGACGCGTCCAGTCCGGTCAGGGCGCGCAGCTCGGCGACAAAATACGGATTCGGCAGAAAACGCACGTCGAAGACGAGATGCGCGTCGACGAGGCTGCCGAACTTGAAGCCGAAGCTCTTGAGCGTCACGTTCGGACCGGTGTACGCGTCGCTGTCCTCGGCAAACGAGCGCAGGCGGCGCTTGAGCTCGTGCACCGACAGCTCGCTCGTATCGATGACGACATCAGCGGCACGCTCGAGCGGCCGCAGCAACTCGCGTTCGGCACGGATGGCATCGTGGAGGTCGCGGCCGGCGCCGAGCGGATGCACGCGCCGGGTTTCCGAATAGCGCCGGATCAGCGTCTCGTCCGCGGAATCGAGGAAGACGACGGTCACGCGGTGGCCGGCCTTCTCGAGCGCTTTTCGTACCGACGGCCACGCGTCCACGTAGCCGTCGTCGCGCACGTCCATGCCGAGGCCGACTTTGGAGCGGCCGGCGTGCGAGCCGGCAAACAGCGCCACGAACTGCTCGACGAGCGCGCTCGGGAGGTTGTCGATGCAGTAGTAGCCGAGATCCTCGAGGACGTGGATTGCCGTGGAGCGGCCCGATCCCGACATGCCGGTGATGACGGCGACGTCGACCTGGCCTGATGCGGCGGACGCGGACGTCACGTCGTGCCCTTGCGGTCGGGGCCGCCGGAACGGACCGGAGGCATGGCGGAGAGCGGCGGAGCGGGCGGCAACTGCGGCGACGGTTCCGACTGTCCGGACCGTTTCGTCTGGTCTGTCCGGTCCGTCTCGGTCGTCTGATCCGTCCCGGTCTGGGCGGCCTCGAGCTCGGCTTCGCGTTCGCGCAGAACCTCGAGGATCTGCTCGCGGGAATCGGCATCGACCAGGCGACTTCGCGTCACCGCATCCGAAAGCACACGCGCGATATGCGCGAGCCATGCGACGTGCAGGGAAGGATTGTCGAGCGGCGACAGCAGCAGGAACAGAAGGCGGGTAGGCTTGCCGTCGAGCGAGTCGAACGCGACGCCGGCGGTCGAGCGGCCGAACGCGGCGATCGCTTCGCGCACGGGCGGCCTGGCGTGCGGGATCGCGATGCCGTCGGCGATCGCGGTGCTGCTTTCCGCTTCGCGCCGATCGAGCTCGGCGACGACGGCAGGAGCGTCGAGGTCGGGACGCAATTCGAGGATCGGAGCGGCGAGCCGCGCGAGCACGTCGTGCTTGGACCCCGTGCCGACATCGAGAACGATGCAGCCCGGGTCCAGGATCGACGACAGGCGCACCGGGACGACCTCAGGCGGTCGGGACAATGAGCCCGTAGTGCCCGTCGCGTCGCTTGTAGACGACGCTGATCGAGCTGTTCGCGGAGTTGCGGAAGACGAGGAATTCCGAATGCGTCAGCTCGAGCTGCAGCACGGCGTCGTCGACCGACAACGGCTTGGCGACGAGCGTTTCGGTTTCGATGACCTTGGTCGCGCCCTGATCGCCGGTCTGCTGGACGACGTCGACCGAAATCGTCGTCGCGATCTCGTGCAGGCTCGCGCGGCCCTTGCGGTCGTTGATGCGGTCCTTGTGCTTGCGAAGCTGCGCTTCGACCTTGTCGACGGCGAAATCGATGGCCGCGTACATGTCGGCGTTGTCGGCGTGCGCGGAGATGTCATAGCCGGCGGCGTGGATGTTGATCTCGGCCGTGCACTGCTGGCGATGGCGGTGGGAGAGGAGAATCACATGCGCCTCGACGGCGTTTTTCAGGTATTTTGCGATGATGCGCTCGACTTTCTCGACTGCGTAGTCCCGCAGCGCATCGCTCACATCCATATGTCGGAAAGTCACGGAAACTTGCACGGAATTCTCCTGAAGAGCGCGGGCTGTGGGCGTTTTCATCGGCGTCGGAAGCCGTTCTGGTCGTTGAGTGCGATCATTCGCTTGCGCTTGGACGAAGGAAGAATCCCCAGTCCTTCGCGATATTTCGCCACGGTACGGCGGGCGATGTCAATGTTTTCCCTGGCCAGCTGCTCGCAGATGTACTGATCGCTGAACGGCTGGCGCGGATCTTCCTTGGCAACGATGTCGAGGATCTTGCGGCGCACGCTTTCCGACGACACGTCTTCGCCGACGCTCGAGTGAAGGCTGCTCGTGAAGAACCATTTGAGCTCGTAGATCCCCTGCGGGGTATGCACGTACTTGCCGGACGTCGCGCGGCTGATCGTGGACTCGTGCATGCCAATGTCGCCGGCCACGTCCTTGAGCACCATCGGCCTGAGCGCGCTGACGCCCTGGATCAGGAAGTCGCGCTGATGACGGACGATGCTCTCGACAACCTTTCGGAGAGTTCTCTGGCGCTGCTCGATCGACTTGATGAGCCAGCTCGCCGCTCGCACGCGTTCCTGCAGGTAGCCGGTCGCTTCGCCGCCGGCCTCGCGGCCCTTGATCATGCTGCGGTAGTACGAATTGACCTGCAGCGCGGGGATGCCTTCATCGTTGAGCGCAACCTGGAATTCGTCGCCGATGCGCACGATGTACGCATCGGGCGTGATGTAGCGCGTCTCCGCGCCGCCGAAACCGCGTCCCGGACGCGGATCGAGCGAGCGGATGATGCGATGGGCTTCGACGATTTCGGCCGCGGTCGTGCCGAGCTCTTTGGCGACCTTGTCGTACTTCTGCGACTCGAGCTCTTTGAGATAACGGTCGGCGACCGCGACCACGTAGTCGTCGCTCTCGTAACCGATCAGCCGCAGCTGCACGAGCAGGCAGTCGCGAAGGTCGACGCTTCCGCATCCCGGAGGCTCGAGCTCCTGGACGATCTCGCGCGCTTCTTCGAGCTGTTCGATGGTGGCGCCCGACAGAAACGCGAGCTCCTCGACCGTGCACGCAAGATAACCGTCGTCGTCGAGGTTGTTGGCGATCATCGTTGCGATGCGGCGCTCGTCGTCGCTCATCGCAAGCAGGCCGAGCTGGTCGACGAGCGCGTCGGCGAGCGTGTCTTCGCGGGCCTTGGCGTTCTCGAAGAGCCGGTCGCGGTTGTCGTCGCGGTCCGAGCCGGCGCCGACCGAGCCGTGGATGTCGGCCGAGTGGCGGTCGAGGTATTCGTCGATGTCGAGCTGGCCGACTTCCTGCGCGCTCTCGGGCTCGCGCTCATTGGTGACGGCGACCCCGTCGGGGCTTTCGCTCTCGGAGACTTCAAGGTCCCCGGTGCGCTGCTCGACGCGTTCGGGGACGGCGTCCATGATCTCCTCGAGCACCGGGTTCTGGCAGAGCTCGTCGGCGATCATCACCTCGAGCTCGGGACGCGACAGCTGCAGGATCTTGATCGCAAGGCGCAGCTGCGGCGTCATCCGCAGCTGCAGGCTTTGTTTGAGCAGTAGTCGTTGCTCGAGTCCCATCCTTTTTTCGCGCGACGCTTCGAGTCGTCAGAGCCGGAAACGTTCGCCGAGGTATATCTCGCGCGCCTGCCGGCTCGAAGCGATCGACTCGGGGCTGCCCTCCTCGAGGATCCGCCCTTCGTTGAGGATGTACGCCCTGTCGCAGATGCCAAGGGTCTCGCGGACGTTGTGGTCGGTGATCAGCACGCCGATTCCGCGTTCCCGGAGCTGCGCAATGATGCTTTGGATGTCGATAACCGCAATCGGGTCCACGCCGGCGAACGGCTCGTCGAGCAGCATGAACTTGGGCGAAATGACGAGCGCCCGGGCGATTTCGACGCGCCGCCTCTCGCCGCCCGACAGCGCCGCGCCCATTGTCTTGCGGACGTGCGTTACGCCGAGCTCCTCGAGCAGAGTCTCGAGGCGTTCGCGCCGCTCGGCTTCGTCGATATCGAGAGTTTCCAGGATTGCGAGAAGATTGTCCTCGACGCTGAGGCGCCGGAAGACCGAGGGTTCCTGCGGAAGGTATCCGATGCCGGCGCGCGCCCGTTCGTACATCGCAAGGCCGGAGATCGCTCGGTCTCCGAGCATTACCGAGCCTTCGTCGGCCTTCTCGAAACCGACGACGATGTGGAACGTGGTGGTCTTGCCGGCTCCGTTCGGACCGAGCAGGCCGACGACCTCGCCCTGCTGAATTTCGAGCGACAGGTGGTCGACGACCGTACGGGCACCGTAGCGCTTGACGATGTCGCGTGCCGACAGACGAATGGGGGCGGTCGTCACTTTTTGGCAGGTCCCTTCTTGTCGACCGCGTCCGGTCCCTTCTTGTCGAGCGCGTCGGGCATGAAGACCGCCTTGATGCGGCCGCCCGCGGCCGGCGCGGTCTCGGAGCCGGCAGTGGCCGTGCCGGAGGCTGGCGTCGCCGCACCTCCGAGAACCACCGCCCGCTTTTCGTTCAGATAGACGACGACCTTCTCGCCGGCAACCGAGTTCGGCCCCGAGCCGAGCCGGGCGTTCTGCGAAAGCGTGATCGTCCCGCCGGTCGGATCGTACTCGGCGACCTCGCCGCGCGCTGATTCGTCGCCGCGCGTGACTTCGACGTTGCCGCGCGCCGTGATCTTTTTCAGGCTTCGCTTGCCTTCGGGCTCGAACGAAACGTCGAGCGACTGCGCGCGGATCTTCGCGCCGGCGTGGTCGACCGTCACGTTGCCCTGGTAGCGGAGCAGGCCCTCGCCGTAGAGGAACTCGAGGCGGTCGGCCGTGATGTTGATCGGCGACGGCACGTCGGCCAGCTCGAGATTCTTCGCAATGCCGGCCACCGAGCTCAGCACATCATTCGTCTTCCGCGCCGTATCCTCCGCCCCCGCAGAACCCACCCCAAGAAAAATCAGCAGAATTAAAAAGGGGACAGGTACATTTATGCAACTGCGCGGAAACGCAGGGGGCGTCGAAAAATGCGGGTTCAGCTGTGCTCGCAGATCCGTGGCGGCATTCGTGCGGCGCGCGAAAAACCACGACTTTTTTAAATGTACCTGTCCCCTTTTCACGACGGGGTCTCCGCGTGCGGGCGCAGGGTCATGCTTACGCCGGTGCCGATCACGACGCTGCGGTTTAGCATGTCCACGGTCATGTCTGTACCGGTCAGGTCGAGCTCGGCGGCCGAGACGCGCGCCACCCCATGCGCGTTGATGTGGCTCGACGCCTTGTCGTACGTGAGGTTGTCGGTCATCAGGCGCAGCCGGCCGAGCTCGAAGAGGACCTCGCCGCTGACTTCGACCGACTGGACGTCGGTGCCGTCGAGAAAAAGCCGTCCCCTCGTGGCGGAGACTTCGCCGACGCGCTCGCCGCCTTCGTAGAACACCACCTTCGGCGCGACGATCTCGATCGCCTTGTCGTTCTTGAAGTAGCTCGCCTCGCTGGCGGAAACCTCGAGCACCTTGCGGCCTTCGCGCGTGATCACGCGATGGAAGTTGCGGATGCGCTGCAGCAGCTCGGGAAGAGCCTGCGACGCGAGGAACGACGTGCTGACGAGCTCCGAGACGCTCGCCCGGCGCGTGAGCGAAAGGCCGAGCCCGGCCAGCGCCACGATGAGCACTGCCCCGAGCAGAAAGCGCCAGCCGCGTCGGCTCACGAAGGTTTCAGGCGACGCTCGCCTTGAGCAGGTCGTGGAGGTGGACGATGCCGATCGGCCGGCGCGTATCGCGCTCGAGGATGAACAGCGCGGTGATCGAATGCTTCTCCATCGTCGCGAGCGCTTCCTCGACGAGCGCTTCGGCGCGCGCGGTCTTGGGATTCTGCGACATCAGGTCGCTGGCTTTCTTTCCCGAGACGTCGCCGTGCCGCAGCACGGCGCGGCGGATGTCGCCGTCGGTGATGACGCCGGCAAGCTCGCCGCTGGCGTCGTCGACGACGCCGACGGTTCCGAGCCCGCCTTCGGTCATCGTGCGAAGCGTTTCCGTCAGGCTCGAGCTGGTCGTGACCAGCGGCACCTGGGCATCCGGATGCATCACTTCCTCGACGCGCATCAGCTTGCGGCCGAGCGCGCCGCCCGGATGAAGCTGCGCGAAGTCGCGATCGGTGAAGCCCTTGGCTTCGAGGACCGCGACCGACAGCGCGTCGCCGATCGCGAGCGTAACGGTCGTGCTCGCCGTCGGCGCGAGGTTCATCGGGCAGGCTTCCTTGCGCACGCGCACGTCGATGACCACGTCGGCGGCCTCGGCGAGCGGCGACGAGAGCCCGCCGGTGATCGCGATCAGCGGAATCGCGAGGCGCTTCACGCCTGGAAGGAGCGCGAGCACCTCCTGCGTGGTGCCGCTGTTGGAAATCGCAATGCAGACGTCGCCGCGGGCGAACATTCCGAGGTCGCCGTGCACGGCTTCGCCCGCATGAAGGAAGAACGCCGACGTTCCGGTGGACGCCATCGTCGCGGCGATCTTGCGGCAGATCTGCCCGGACTTGCCCATGCCCGTCACGACCACGCGGCCCTTGCAGTGGAGGATCAGGTCGACGGCGCGCGAGAAATTCTCGTCGAGTCGCGACGCCGTCTCGTCGAGCGCCTCGCATTCGATGCGCAGCACACGGCGCGCGGTCTCGAGCGCAGCATTCGGATCCAGGTCACGCACCATCGAGAAATCCTCGAACCGTCTCACGCGCGCGCCGGATTGCCGGCCGGCGCGCCGGGCATCGAATCGGCGGCCAACGGGCCGCTTCCGGCGTCGCCGCGGAGTGGCCCGCGCGCCGAATGAATCGCAAGCAGCCGGCGCAGGAGCTCGGCAAGATCCGAAAGGTAAAGCGAGTTCGGTCCGTCGCTGAGCGCCTTGTCCGGATTCTCGTGGACTTCCATGAAAAGGCCGTCGGTGCCGACGGCTACGGCCGCCCTCGCGAGCGTCGGAATGAAGCGGCGCTCTCCGGCCGATTTGTCGCCGCCCGCGCCGGGAAGCTGCACCGAATGCGTTGCATCGAAGACCACCGGCGCACCGAAGTCGCGCATGATCTCGAGCGAGCGAAAATCACTGACGAGATTCCCGTAACCGAAGCTCGCGCCGCGCTCGGTCAGCAGCACCTTGGTGCTGCCGGCTTCGCGCGCCTTGGCGAGCACGTTCTTCATGTCCCACGGCGCGAGGAACTGGCCCTTCTTGATGTTGACCGGCTTCCCGCTCGCCGCCGCCGCCTTGACGAGATCGGTCTGGCGGCACAGCAGCGCCGGGATCTGCAGCACGTCGACGGCTTCTGCCGTGGGCGCGACCTGCGATGCGTCGTGCACGTCGGTCAGCACCGGAAGGCCGGTCGCCGCGCGCGCGTCGGCGAGGATCCGAAGCCCCTCGTCGATGCCGATCCCGCGGAACGAGGCATGCGACGTGCGGTTGGCCTTGTCGAACGACGCCTTGAAGATGATCGGCACGCCGACGTCGTCGCTGATCTTCGCGAGCGCGGCCGAGTGCCGCATCACCGAGTCGCGCGACTCGATCACGCACGGGCCCGCAATCAGAAAGAGGCGTCCGGCGCCGGCTTCGATGCTGCGCGGACCGTCGCCGATCGAGAACGAAGCTACGTTCATCCGTTCTCCGTCTCGTCTTCACGGGCGCCGACGACGCGCAGCCCGAGATTGCGAAGCGGCGGAGTCTCGCGGCGCTGCTGCTTGTGGGCGAGCGCGGCGCGGACGAACCCGCGGAACAACGGATGCGGATCGAGCGGCTTCGACTTGAATTCCGGATGGAACTGGCACGCGAGGAACCACGGGTGATTCGGAAGCTCGATCATCTCGACGAGCGAGCCGTCGGGCGAGGTTCCCGACAGCACCATTCCGCCTTTTTCGATGCGGTCGCGGTACGCGATGTTGAACTCGTAGCGGTGGCGGTGGCGCTCGCTGATCTTCTTCTTGTTGTACGTGCGGTGCGTCAGCGTGCCTTCCTTGATGTGGCACGGATAGGCGCCGAGCCGCATCGTCCCGCCTTTCTGCGCGAGCGCCTGCTGGGCGATCATCAGGTCGATCACCGGATGCGGTGTTGCCGGATCGGCTTCGGTGGTGTGGGCGCCCTCGAGGCCGCAGACGTTGCGCGCGAATTCGATGACGGCCATCTGCATGCCGTAACAGATGCCGAAGAACGGTACCTTGTTTTCGCGCACGTACTGGATCGTGGCGATCTTGCCTTCGGTGCCGCGCGGACCGAAGCCCATCGGTACGAGCACGGCGTCGGCGCCGAGGATCTCGGGCGTGATGCCCTTGGACTCGACCTCCTCCGAATCGACGTGGACGATCTCGACGGCGCACTCATTGGCGATGCCGCCGTGCGTGAGCGCTTCGTTCATCGACTTGTACGAATCGGTGAGGCCGACGTACTTGCCGACCATCGCGATGCGCACCTTGTCTTTGGGATTGTCGATCGTGTGGGCGACTTTCTCCCACGGCACCAGCTTCGGCGCGCCGGTCCAGATGTGCAGCTTGGTCGTCACGCGATCGTGCAGGCCCTGCTCCTGGAGCGCGAGCGGCAGCTTGTAGATGCTGTCGATGTCGCGCGCTTCGAGCACCGACTTGCGATCGACGTTGCAGAACAGCGCGACTTTTTCCTTGACCGATTGCGACAGCGGGCGGTCGCAGCGCAGCAGCAGGATGTCGGGCTGGATGCCGAGCCCGGTGAGCTCTTTTACGCTGTGCTGGGTCGGCTTGGTCTTGATCTCGCCGGCGGCGCCGATGAACGGCACCAGCGTCAGGTGCACGAACAGCACGTTTTCGGCGCCGACATCGAAGCGGATCTGGCGGATCGCCTCGAGGAACGGCAGGCTCTCGATGTCGCCGACGGTGCCGCCGACTTCGCCGATCAAGAGGTCCATGCCTTCGGCGGCTGCACGGATGCGGCTTTTGATCTCGTCGGTAATGTGCGGAATCACCTGCACCGTCGCGCCGAGATAGTCGCCGCGGCGCTCCTTGGTGATGACTTCGAAATATACGGCGCCGGTCGTGATGTTGTTGCGCCGGCTCATCGGCGTCGAGATGAAACGCTCGTAATGTCCGAGATCGAGGTCGGCCTCGTAGCCGTCGTCGGTGACGTAGACCTCGCCGTGCTGGAACGGGCTCATCGTGCCGGGATCGACGTTGATGTACGGGTCCATCTTGAGCATCGAGACCTTGAGGCCGGAGCTTTCGAGCAGCGCACCCATCGATGCGGAAGCGAGGCCTTTGCCGAGCGCCGAGACGACGCCGCCGGTGACGAAGATGTATTTGGTGGGCCTGGCTTCGCTCGTGCTCATGCTGACGACTCCTTACCTGGCTCCTCGGCGGGCGAAGCGCGCCCGCGTTGCTATCCTACCGTCCGGCATGCGCCGGCGCATTGATGGCGTGCGTTCCGGCCGCGAGCTGCGCGCGCAGCGCGGCCAGATCCTCGGGCGTATCCACTTCGATCGGAACTCCGTGCGCACGGCGGACCACACCGATGCCGATTCCGTTTTCCAGTGCGCGAAGCTGTTCGAGACTTTCGGTCTGTTCGAGCGGCGTCGGCTTCATGGCTGCGAAGGCCAGCAGCGTCTCGCGTCGATACGCGTAGATGCCGACATGACGAAACGCTCCGGCGATCGAACCGGGTCGCGCGCGATCGAACGGAATCGCAGCCCGCGAGAAATACAGCGCGCGACCGGCAAGGTTGCAGACGACCTTGACGACCGACGGGTTCTGGAGCTCGTCGGCATGCTCTAGAGGCACCGCAACGGTGGCCAGCCCGAGACCGGGGTCGCTGCGGAGCATTTCGATGAGATCGTCGACCAGCGTCGGATCGAGCAGCGGAAGATCGCCCTGCACGTTGACGACGATCGCGCAGTCGAGCGACTCGGCGACCTCGGCGATGCGGTCGCTTCCACTCGGATGGTCGGCGCGTGTCATGACGACGTCCGCTTCGGCGGGAAGCGCCGCGCGGATGCGTTCATCATCGGTGGCAACCAGCACCCGCGACGGGAGGCGGGCCTCGCAGGCCCGTCGCCAGACGTGCTCGACGAGAGGCATGCCTCCGAGATCGGCCAAAGGCTTTCCCGGCAGCCTCGTCGACCCGTACCTTGCGGGGATGACGACGACCGCGACGTCGTTCGAAGTTGCGTGCATCGAGATCGGCGCGGACGGTACCGCGCCGGAGAACGATATAGCGAGCCCTGTGGCGGGAAGTCAAAGCGGCTGCGACCGGCATTTGGCCGGTCCGCACGGGAATGCGCAAAACCCCTGTGCGCTTTTGACTCCGTGTGCGCTGCGGCGTACTCGCGGCACGTCGCATGACCAAGCGTGCATTCGTCACCGGCGTGACCGGACAGGACGGCTCGTATCTTGCCGAGCTTCTGCTCCGCAAAGGATATGAAGTCCACGGGCTGGTGCGCCGCACCAGCACGGTCGCACGCACCCGCATCGACCACCTTCACCGGCCCGACGATCCGTCGCCGCAATTCTTCCTTCACTACGGCGACATCACCGACGCGCTCCGGCTGCGCGATCTGCTCGAACGCATCGAGCCGGACGAAGTCTACAACCTCGCGGCGCAGTCCCACGTGCGGGTGTCGTTCGACGAGCCTGCGTTCACGGTCGAAGTGACCGGCATGGGCGCGGTCAATCTTCTCGAAGCCGTGCGCCGCATGAAGAAGCCGGCGAAGTTCTACCAGGCCTCTTCGAGCGAGATGTTCGGCAAGGTTGCCGAAGTGCCGCAATCGGAAAAGACGCCACTGCATCCGCGCAGCCCGTACGGCTGCGCGAAGGCGTTCGCGTACTACCAGGCCATCAACTATCGCGAAGCGTACGGGATGTTCGCGTGCAACGGCATCCTGTTCAATCACGAATCTCCGCGCCGCGGTGAAAGCTTCGTCACGAGGAAAATTTCGCGCGCGGCGGCGCGCATCAAGCTCGGCCTGCAGGACAAGCTTTCGCTCGGCAACCTCGACGCCAAACGCGACTGGGGTTTTGCGCCGGACTACGTCGATGCGATGTGGCGCATGCTCCAGCATCGCGAGCCGGACGACTACGTGGTCGCCACCGGCGAGACGCATTCGGTCGGCGAATTTCTCGAGAAGGCGTTCACGCGGGTCGGCCTGAGCTGGCGCGACCATGTCGTGCTCGACCCGAAGTTCGAGCGGCCGTCGGAAGTCGACCTGCTTCTCGGCGACGCGTCCAAGGCCCGCCGCGTGCTCGACTGGGAGCCGCACACGCTGTTCGACGAGCTCGTCGCAGTCATGGTCGACTCCGATCTCGAGCTCGCGAAGAAAGAATCGTAGCTCACACCAGCAACGTGCGGATGACGACCGCGAGCGCCGAAACGCTGGCGACCGCGAGAACCGCGCCGCGCGTGCGGCCTTCGTCGAGGTAACGCCGGCTCGCGCCGGACATCGCGAAGCCGACGCCGGTGGCCGGCAAGAGCAGCAGGCCGCTCGCGAGCTCGACGCGTCCGAAATGACCGGCGAGCGCCAGAGCAGGGATCGACATGGCGCTTCCGAGTGCGAAGTACGTGTTGAGCGTCGCGCGCAGCTCCGGCCCTTCGGCGTGCTGGTAGACGAGCGCAATCGGCGGCCCGCCGATCGACGTCATCGTTCCCATCACTCCCGAAACGAATCCGGTCGTGACCAGCGTGCGCCGGTTTCGCGGCAGCGCGAGGCCGGACAGGCTGAGCGCGACGGCCACGAGCACGAGCACGCCGAAGACGACGTTGGTCGTGTGCTCGGAAAACCATGCCAGCGCAGCCGCACCGATCGCAACGCCCGGAAGGCGGCCGAGAAGTGCGAGCGCGACGCCGGAGCGGTCGATGCTGGTGCGTTCGCGCACGGCCGACGCGAGCGACAGCACCAGCGAGCTCAGCATGATCGGGCCCGGAACGAGCTCCGGTGCGACGAGCGCGAGCAGCGGTGCGGAGATCAGCGCGTAGCCGAAGCCGACCGAGCCCTGCACCCAGGCGCTCACGGCAACCGCGATCATCGCTTCGACGGTCGCCTGATGCTCCATGCACGCGACGCTATCACCGGCGTGCGCGCGAACGCATCGCGCGGCGGTGCACGCGAATCGCGTTCGTGCGGGCGCGCAACGTGAACCGTCGCTGCGACGACGGGCCAGCGGAATGCAGAAAAGCGGCGTGCGTTCCGGATGGAACGCACGCCGCCGCTGCGAATCGGGACGGAAGTCCGGGCTACTTCGTCAGGTTCGCCTGCACGCTCGCCGTGCCGTTGACGGCCAGCGTACAGGTCGCCGCGGTTCCGGTGCACGCGCCGGTCCAGCTCACGAAGCGGAAGCCGGGCTCCGGAAGGATCGACAGCGTGATGCTGGTGCCCGGCACCGCCTTGACCGAGCACGTGCTGCCGCAACTGATCCCGGCCGGTGTGCTCGTGATCAGGCCTTTGCCGCCGCTGGTCTTGACGGACAGCGATGCCGTGGACGTGGTCGTGCCGCCGCCGCCGCCACCACCACCGCCGCCTCCACCGCCTCCACTCGTCGAAGCGGTGAACGTCGCGTTCGCCTGCAGATGTCCGTTCGTGACGACCGTGCACGTGCTGCCGAGGCCGCTGCACGCTCCGGTCCATCCGCTGAACACGTAGCCGCTCGCCGCCTTTGCGGTCAGCGTGACCGACATTCCGGCATTGTACGGAGAGACGCATTTGCTGCCGCAGCTGATCAGGCGATCGGCAGAATCGACGCTGCCGTTCCCGGTCTTCGTCACCGTCAGCGAATCCGACTGCACGTTGGCGGCCGTCATCTGCGTGCTGACGAGCTCGCCGAGCTCGCCGTCGGCCGGGGTGGTGCAGGTGCCGTCGGCACACAGGGCTTCATGCGTGACGGGATCGTAGGCGCCGGTGTACGCGTACATCTCGATGCGGCGCACGACCGAGCGCGTGGTCGGCTGGATCGGGCCGCCATTGCGCTTGCGCTGGCGCTTTCCGTTGCCGCCGAGCGGTTCGGTCTGGATCACGTCCCAGTTCGATTCGAGCTGGGCAGCATCCATCGGGACGATCGCCGCGTTGTCGGCGACGAGCTGGTCGAGGTTCACCTCGAAGGGAAGCTGCCGCACGTACACGCGCATCCACTGCGCATCGCCGTAAAGGCTCGGCGCTTCGGCGGGCTGCGGAGCCTGCACTTCGACGACGATCTCCGGCGGATTGCCGACCACGGCAGGCTGCTGCACGTAGTAGCTGGGCATCGGGATCGCGGTCGGAGGATCGACCGGAGTGAGCACGCCGGGGCTCGCCGGATCGTCGCAGAGCCAGCGCGCGGTCACGTGCGACGGATTGCCGTACGCGCTCGTTCCGAAGTGTTCGCAGCCCGAATCCTGGTACGTCGCCGGACCGGTCCACTGGTAACACTGCCCGGGAAACCAAGGCACGGTGTGCTGCAGCGTTCTTTCCGTGTACGCGCCGTTCGCGTCGACCGGGCTCTCCCATCGCACGCTTACGCCGCCGGCATAGTCGGTAACCGTCGGCGCTCCGTAGCGCTCGGTGGAGAACGAATACGGGATGTCGGCTTTGGTCAGCCCGTCGATGTCGATCTCGAAACCATGACAGACGAGGCCGGTGTCGTTGGCGATGTCGAAGTTTCCGATCGAGCCGTAAATGATCGCTGACTGCGCGTGCGCGTCATGCGGTCCGGCGATGAGGCCGGCCGCGACCAGGCCTGCGAGTGCGGCGCCGTGAAATGTGCGTCTGCTGCGTTGCATGTTCGTCCCCTGTCCTTGCGAAGCGACTCTGCGCTCCGTTGTGATTTGGATTTCCGGCGTTCGCCGGACGGACAGGGAAATGCAGCAAGCGTGCCACCGGGAACCGACGCGTTGGTCGAGCGCGCGACGTCCGATTGCGCTCCGGAACCGGGAAAGCGTGCAGATTTTTGCAGGGTCGAGAAAAAACGTTCGCGCGATCTGGCCCGTGCGGGCGAGATGCCCCGGGCCTGACACACCGCCGTCTCAGCCTGCGGCGAGCGTCGTGATCACCGAATCGGCGATCTCCAGGCCGCGATCCGTCAGCGTGACGACGTGTCCGCGGCGCGTCAGAAGGCCGCGTTCGACGAACGAATCGAGCCGGGGCGCGGCATCGATGAGCGGAATGCGAAACAGCTTTTCGAATTCCGCTGCGTCGATGCCGCGCGACAGGCGCAGGCCGACCATCAGGAACTCCGCGATCGCCATCTCGCGCGAGAGCGATTCCTCGCTCGCGTGCCACGCGCCGTCTTTGGCCGACATGTACAGCTCCGGCAGTCTTCGATTGGCGTAGCGACGGCCCCAGGACGCACTCTCGAAGTCAGCAGCCGGTGCGCCGCTTTCCCTGTCGTCACCGACGCGCGGGCCTGCAGACACATCATCCGTTCCGGCGGCGAAGCCGTGCGCGCCGGCGCCGAGGCCGAGGTAATCGCGCCACGTCCAGTATGCGAGGTTGTGGCGGCTCTCGCGTCCCGGCCTTGCGTAGTTGGAAATCTCGTACTGGCCGAGGCCGGCGTCGCCGAAGCGCTCGCGCGCGAGGCGAAACATCGCGAGCTCGGTTTCCTCGTCGGCGGCGGTGATCATGCCGGCGTTTCGCATGCCGGTCATCGGCGTGCCCTTTTCGTACGTGAGGCAGTAGGCCGACACGTGCTCGCTCGCGAGCCCGATCGCCAGGCGCACGTCGCTCTCCCAGTCGGCCAGCGACTGTTCGGGGATGCCGTAGATCAGATCGCACGAGATATTCTCGAAACCGGCGCGGCGCGCGGCCGCGAACGCTCCGACGGTTTCGTCCGCGCTGTGAATGCGCCCGAGCGTGGCCAGATGCCTGGCCTGGAAGGATTGCGCGCCGAAGCTGACGCGGTTGATGCCGGCTTCGCGAAAGCCGCGCAGCTTGGCTTCGCCGCCGCCTTCGAGCGACCCCGGATTGGCCTCGAGCGTGATCTCCGGGTCGTCCGTAAATCCCCACAGCTCGTCGAAGGTTCTCAGCAGCACCTCGATGCTCGGCGGCGCGAACAGCGACGGAGTTCCGCCGCCGAAGAACACCGTCGAGACCCGGCGGCCGGTCCACTCGGGACCCCGCGCAGCAAACGCTGCTTCGCGGACGAGCGAAGCCACGTATCGCTCCTCGGGAATCCGTTCGGCGACGTAGGTGTTGAAATCGCAGTACGGACAGCGCTTCGCGCAGTACGGGAGGTGGACGTAGATCGAGAACGGACTCGTCAACGGACTCGTCATCGGACTCAGCATGGGTCCGCCGTCAGCGAGCCTGTTTGCGGGCCGTGAGCCTTACGTGCGTACGGCCGCCGCCCGGTGCGCATCGTGCGGATGCGCATGGCGGTGTACGGATCAATGATAGCGCCGCACCAGCCCCACCACACCGCCGCGGATCTTCAGGTCGCCGTTCTCGACGACGATCGGCTTGTAGGCGGCATTGGACGGCTGCAGCCGGACGCTTCCGTTCTTCTCGCGGTAGAAGCGCTTGACGGTGGCTTCACCGTCGACGGTCGCTACGACGACGTCGCCGTTGCGCGGATCGGGCCGCTCTTCGACGAGGATGACGTCACCGTCGAGAATGCCTTCTTCCATCATCGAATCCCCCGTCACCCGAAGCGCGTAGCTGTCGCGTTTGCGGATCAGGCTCTGCGGGACGTCGATCGTGTCGTTGCCTTCGATCGCTTCGATCGGACGGCCGGCCGCGACGCTGCCCAGAAGCGGGATCGTGATCGATGCAGGCCGTCGGCGCTCTTCTGTGATTTCGATCGCGCGGCTGTGATTCCATTTGCGGCGGATCAGCCCCTTGGTTTCGAGATTCGAAAGATGCTTGTGAACGGTTGCCATCGAGCGCAGCTCGAAGCGCTCGCCGATCTCCTCCAGCGTCGGCGCGTAGCCGTTCTTCGTGATGCTCTGTTCGATGTAGTCGAGGATTTCTTTCTGGCGCTTGGTCAGTGTGGCCATCGGATTCGCTCCATACGCGCGTGCGTTCGCGGATTCCCTGCGGTGTCTCTGCCGGCTTATTGCCGACATTCCGGTCAATTCTCGAATCGTCGGACCTGTGTGCCAGATCCGGGATCAACCTAGGCGAAAATGTAGCGAAGCTCAATGCCTTCGGCGTCATTTTTCGGGATTACGCATGGATCGTCCGAAATCGTCCGGACCGCGAACGTCGGGCTATTGCGGGGCCGGCGGGGCCGCAGTGGGCGGCGGACCGTCGCCGTCCTGCACTGCGCGCCGTCCGCGGCCGAGCTGGTACTCGCGCACCGCCCGGTTGTGCGTCGCAAGATTCGGGCTGAACTCATGCGAGCCGTCGCCTCGCGCGACGAAGTAGAGATCGCCGACGGGCGCCGGATGCAGCACGGCGTCGATCGATGCCCTGCCGGGATTGCAGATCGGCCCCGGCGGAAGCCCCTTCCTCATATATGTGTTGTAGGGAGTCGGGGTCGCGAGGTGCGCCCGGGTCAGGTTCCCGTCCCACGGCAGTCCCGAATCGATCACTCCATAGATGACCGTCGGATCGGTCTGCAGCGGCATCCCGGCTTTCAGCCGATTGAAGAACACGGCGGCGATTCGAGGCCGCTCCTCTCCCTGGGCCGTTTCCTTCTCGACGATCGATGCAAGCGTCAGCAGCTCGTCGAGCGGCAGCGGCGGCTGGCGAGGCGCCGCCGCGAGCAGCGGATCGACCACCTGATGAAAACGCGCGAGCTGGAGCGCGACGATCTCTCCCGGGGACATCCCGGGAACGAGGTCGTAGGTGTCGGGGAACAGGAAGCCTTCGGCGCAGCTTGCCGTCGCCGGCGCTCCGGCCGCGCGACGGAACTCGTCGGAGCAGGCGACCGCCACATAGCTGGATGCCGTGACGGCGCCGGCCGCTTCCAGCAGCGCTCCGATCTCGCGCAGCGTACGGCCCTCGGGGATTGTCACGCGCAGGATCGGTTTCGGCGGGCTCGCGAGCTCGGCGAGAACGGACGCCAGCGTCACCGTTCCCTCGAACTCGTGGCGCCCGTACTTGATCGTACGGTCGATGCCTTTCCAGTGTGCCATCGCCAGGAACGCGCGCTCGTTGCCGACCAGATCCGCTTCGCGAAGCTTGCCGGCGATGCGCCGCAGGCTCTCGCCGGGCTGCACTTCCACGCTGGTTTTTACCGGGAGAACGACGCTGCGACTCGTCTCGCTCTTTATGACTGCGATGACAGTGACGGCTGCTGCCGCGAGTGCGACAACCACGAGCATGACGAGTGCGACGAGAGCGCGTTTCATCGGCGATGTGGACGGCGCCAAAAAGCGCCGGTCGTGGTCGCACGCCACGAACAGACAGAGGAAGGGCGAGGCCGAGCCGGAGCGAGGTTCACGGGCGTGGCTGCGAGTCGAGCCACGACTGAAGGATGAGCGCGGCGGCGATGCGATCGCGGACCTGCCTGCGGCGATTTCGCCGCATCCCGCTCTCGATCAGCATCCTCTCGCCCTCGGCCGTCGTGAGCCGCTCGTCCTGGAAAACCACCTCGCGGCCGGTTTCGCGGATGAACCTTTCGCAGAAATGGCGCACGCGGTCGGCCTGTTCGCCTTCTTCGCCGCGAGGGTTAAGTGGTAGTCCTGCAATGACTTTTTCGACATCGTACGATTCCAGCATGGTCTGGATGGCGGCGCAGTCGACCGCCAGCGAACGGCGCTCGACGACGCCGATCGGCTGCGCCGTGAGGCGCAATGCGTCACTTACAGCGACGCCAATACGTTTGTCTCCCACGTCCAGTGCGGCTAGCCTGCGCATGGTCAGGGATCCATCGCCCAGGGGACTGGTCGGGCGAGGAGACCTCGGGGAAGTCGGGATAGTCGGTAAAAGGCTCGGGCCACGGACTGAGAGTAACGGGCGAGGCCGGTCGGGCAAACGACGGCTCGTCACAGGGAGACTGCTGGCACAGGTGCTGGCGTTGACAGGCGCAGGACGGGAAGGCAACGTACTTTGAACTTGCGTAAAACAGGTTTCATGGATTGGCGGCCGCTTGGGCCGCTGTCCAGCGTGGGGTGTGGAAGATGATGGTGGGAACGCTGGGGCAGCCGCCCAAGAATGGTGATCTCGGTCCTGGGCGCCTCGTGGTGCTCGGACTCGTGGTCAGCATGGTGTCCTTCGCGGGATTCCGTGTGGCGACCGACACGAAACCGGTACGTATCGCTGCGGCGAAACAAGACACCGAAGATATCGTCAGCGCATCGATCCCTTCTCCCATTCCTCGCGGCTTCTTCACTCCTTCTACTGCACTTCCAGCCGCACCAGCCGCCGCACCGGCCGCCGAATCCTCTCCTGAAGAACAAAGCCTCTCCGACGTGCTCCCGGTCTTCGAACCGGTCGAGCCGGAATCCAAAGTCTCCGCGGTCCTTGTCTCGACGCCGGTCGATGACGCTGGATCGCTCGCCGATGTTCCCGAGTTCCGCGACACCGAGCATCGCTTCCGCACCGGCGAGACGTTCGCCGAGGTTCTCGGTTCGAACGGCGTCAGCAACACCAACGCGGCGGCGTGGATCAAGGCTGCGAGCCGCATCTACGCCCTCAGCCAGATCCGCGAAGGCCAGAAGCTGGCGATGCGCATCGACGTCGCGGCTTCCGACCTCGTCTCGATGAAGATGGACATCGACGCGACGACCTATCTGGTCGCGCGCCGCAAGGACGGCGTCGTCGTCGCCAACCGCGAGTCGGTCGAGTTCGGACGCGTCCGCCGCGTCGTCGAAGGAACCATCGACGCGAGCTTCTACGCGAGCGCCGCGCGCGCCGACGTACCCGACGAGATCATTGCCGAAGTCGCCGAAGTGCTCGGGTGGGAGCTCGACTTCGAGAAGCTACCGCAGGGCTCGCGCTTCAACATCCAGTTCGAGGAGCTGCGCAATCCGGACGGCGCCGGCACGCTTCCCGGACAGCTTCTCTCGGTGCGTATCGTCGAGACCGGCGGCAAGCTTCACGAAGGCATCTGGTACCGCCAGGGCGACGACAAGACCGGAGCGTACTACACGAGCAAGGGCCAGGCGCTCGGCCGCGACTACCTGCGTTTCCCGGTGTCGTTCACGCGCATTTCTTCCGGATTTACGTTCTCGCGGCTGCATCCGGTGCTGAACCGGGTTCGCCCGCACTACGGCGTGGATCTCGCAGCGCCGACCGGAACGCCGGTTCACGCGGTGGCCGACGGCAGCGTCGAGCTTGCGGCATGGAAAGGTGGATACGGACGCTACGTCGAGATCCGCCACGACGACACGTACAAGTCGGGCTACGGACACCTTTCGCGAATCGCGACGGGCCTTCGTCCGGGCTCCACCGTCAAAAAAGGCGACATCATCGGGTACGTCGGCTCGACCGGCATCGCGACCGGTCCGCATCTTCACTACGTGATGTACAAGGACGACGTCTACATCGATCCGATGAGCGCCGCAGCGCCGCGTTCGCGGTCACTGACCGGCGATGCGAGCCGCCGCTTCTTCGACATGGTCAAGAAGATCGAGGCTGCCTACGCCGCAGCCGAACGCGCCGGCGGCACGCTGGTGCTGGCCGCGAGCTCGAAGCCGGGATCGACGTCGATCGACTGAGCCACCGCGCGGCTCGCCTTCCAGCTTTCTCTATTCGCCGCTGACGTCGAGGATCACGTCGCGAAGCGGCCCGTACAGCACGGAGCTTGCGGCGATCAATCCCGGAAGCAGCGTCTTCGCGTTGTTGAACGTGAGCGGCTTGCCGAAGCGGTCGGTTACGACTCCGCCGGCTTCCTCGACGAGCATCGTTCCCGCACAGATGTCCCACTCGTTCTTCGGCGTCAGTGAAAACGTCGCGTCGGCCATTCCGGCCGCGATCTGCGCGAACTTGTACGCGACGCTGCCGGTCAGCTTCACCTTCATCAGGCTCTTGTAGGCATCCCACTCGCCGCGTTTGTCCTCGCTGCGGCTGGCGAGCACGACGGCATCGGCGACCTTCGTCTGGTCGGTGCAGCGCACGGGTTTGCCGTTGAGCGTGGTTCCGCCGCCACGACGGGCCGCAAACAGCAGATCCTCGGCGGGATTGTAGGACACGCCGACCTGGACGACGCCGTCGACGACCAGCGCGACGCACACGCAGAATTCCGGGATGTGCTGCGTGAACTCCTTGGTGCCGTCGAGCGGATCGACGATCCACACTCGCGACTTCGACAGGCGCTCGGTCGTGTCGGCGGTTTCCTCCGACAGCCAGCCGTCGTCGGGGAACGCACCGAGAACCACGGCCTTGATCGCCGCATCGGCCTCGGTGTCGGCCACCGTCAGCGGATTGTCGGGGGCCTTCTCGTGGACCTCGTACTCGCCTTTGTAGTACTTCGCGACGATGGCGCCGCCCGCACGGGCGGCTGCAATGGCAACTTCGAGCTCTCGCTGCATGGCTGGTTATCCTGATGGGCTGCTGGATCGCCGCGGGCTGTCCGTCCGGCCTGGCGCTCGCCCGCCGCGCGACCCGCGATCCGTTTCGGCGCAGTTTCCCGAAGATCCTGCGACGGCAAAATTGTCCGGGGACGTCCGGGACGCGGACGCAATAACGGGTTCGCGCGCCGCTTCCAACTTTGGGCGCCGCCGAAATCCACTTGCACAGCCAGCCTTTCCCTTGGATTCTCTCCTTTCGCCCGCCGTTCGAACGGCCGTCGAAGGACCGTTGGTCCCGGGAAGTCTTCCCGCGGCGCCCGAGGGATTTCCCGAAGGCGCCCGAGGTGTTTTCCGAGGATACGGACGCAGGATGAACGTGCGCAGCAACTCCACCCGCGGAATCGCCGTCTTCGGCCTCGCCCTCGCATCCGTCCTGATGGCGGCCGCCGAATCGCCGGCCGCCACCCCGCTACCCGTGCAGATCACCGCGGACGATTCCGGGACCGGATGCGCCAGCTCCACGCCGGTATCGGATTCTACGGGTACGATCGCCGCGTGGCAGTCCGATTGCGATCCGGCCACGACCAACGCGGACGGCAGCACCGAGATCTTCCGTGCGATCGTGGGCTCGGCGCCCGTGCAGCTTACCGACAAGACCGCGTGCACGAGCAGCCGCCCGACCATCAGCGCCGACGGAACGCGCATCGCGTTCGAGTCCGACTGCGACCTGGTCGGCGCCAACGCCGACGGCAACATCGAGATCTTCCTGTGGAAGAACGGAACTCTATCGCAGCTCACCACATCGACCGACTGCGAAAACCTGGCGCCATCGATCAACGGCCCCGGCTCGTTCGTCGCGTTCGACAGCACCTGCAACATCTTCGGAACCAACAACGACGGCCGCGGCTCGGAGATCTACCGCGTCTCGGTGCAGGGCGTGCTGAAGCAGCTCACGACCGACGCGACCGGCAACTGCGACAGCACGTCTGCGTCGATCGACAGCAGCGGCAACCTCGTCGCGTTCGATTCGGACTGCGACCTCACCGGCGAGAACGAAAACCTGGCCGTCGAGATCTTCACCGTGACCTCTGCGGGCGCCGTCAGACAGCTCACGTTCGCGCCCGACGATTCGTGCTCGAGCGTGCATCCGGAAATGGATGCTGCAGGGACCATCGTCGGCTTTCACAGCGATTGTGACTTTACCGGAGGCAATCCGGACGCCGGCGACGAGATCTTCACGGTAACGACCGCTTCGCGCACGGTGCAGCAGGTATCGAGCTCGCCTCTCGGAGCCGCGTGCGCGAGCGGCGAAGTCCGCATGGCGTCGTCGGGCGGTGCGCTCGCGTTTTCGAGCTACTGCAAGCTTGCCGGCAACAGCGACGGCAGCATCGAGGTCTACCAGGTCACTCTCGGCGGCAGCAGCGTCGGCGGGCTTCTCGCCGTGACGAGCGGCAGCGACTGTTCGAGCATGGCCGGCGGCCTCAGTGCCGACGGCTCGCGCGTGATGTTCGACAGCGACTGCAATCCGTCCGGCGACAACGCCGACGGCAGCGTCGAAGTCTTCCGCGCGAGCGCGTGTGCGTGCGGCGCTCCGAACACGCGGCGGCTGCCTCCGCAGGATCCGCTCGCGAGCGATGCGCTGCTCATTCTGAAGGGCGCCGTCGGCAGCGCGAGCTGTGCGGCATGCGAGTGCGACACGAACGACGACGGCAAGGTCTCGTCCACGGACGCGCTTCGCACGCTCAAGGCGGTCGTCGGCGAGGCCGGCATCACGCTCGACTGTCCGAGCGAGTGACGCGCCTCAGCGCCCCCGGCGGAAGCCAAGGGCCGATCTCGGTGCTCAAGATACGGATCACTCAAAGCGCTGATGCATCCTGAGCGCTGATGCATCGGACGAAACCTGGATCACATTCCCCGGGGAATGTTCGTGCAGCAGGGACCAGGCGCGCCGACCGTGCTGTGCATCGCAACAACAAGCCCATCGCCGGTAGCGGCATCGCCACAAGGCGGTGTCCGTCGCGAGGTTGGCCATGTGTGCCCAAAGCCGTTGCCAGCCCGAACCCGCGCGCATAGCTTCCGCGACCGGAGCGATGGTGCGATGGTCGAACCTCAACAGCCGGATGCCGCTGGGACCGGCGGATTTGCCACGTTCGTCGCGACCGGTTTCGGTGCCGGGTTCTCGCCGGTCGCGCCGGGAACCGCCGGTACGATCGTTGCGATCCCGTTCGGCTGGCTCCTGACGTCCGGGCTTGCCGGACATCCGGTCGGCCAGATCGTCGCGGTCGCGCTCGCCGCCGCCATCGCCGTCTGGTCGGCCGGCGCCGCGGCTCCCGGCTTCCGACTGAAGGACCCCGGCCAGATCGTCGTGGATGAGATCGCCGGCTATCTGGTCACGGTGGCGCTGCTTCCACCCGGATGGCTGACCCTGGTCGCCGGATTCCTGCTGTTCCGGGTCTTCGACGTCCTCAAGCCGCCCCCGTGCCGACAGGCCGAGAAGCTGCCGGGCGGAATCGGCATCGTCGCGGACGACCTTTTGGCCGGTTTGTATGCCAATCTTTCGATCAGAATCTTGTGCATTTCCGGCATTCTTTCGCTTTAGTTTCGTGCAGGTCTGGCAATCGGTCCGAGGTTGGCGTAGAAAAAGCGAAAATCCATGACGACGACCATTCGTACAGCGGCGATCCTGGCAACCGGGGATGAAATCACCGGCGGCAGGACGGTCGACACCAACTCGGCCTGGATCGCCGACCGCCTGGCCGAGATCGGAATCGACGTCTCGCTGATTCTCGGCGTCAGCGACGATGTCGACCGGATCTCGTGGGCATGGCGGTCAGGCGTCGAAAAAGCCGACCTCGTCATTTCCACCGGAGGCCTCGGACCGACCAGCGACGATCTTACGACCGAAGCCGTAGCGGCCGTGGCAGGTGCGGCGCTCGAGCTCGACAACCGCGAGGCCGAGCGCATCCGCGAGTTCTTCCGTTCGCGCGGTCGCGTCATGCCGGAGAACAATCTTCGCCAGGCGATGATTCCGGCCGGCGCGGTGATCGTCCCGAATCCCGTCGGAACCGCACCGGGCTATCGCCTTTCGATCGCGCGCACGGGCGGCGGGGCTTCCGGTCGCAGCGCCTCGGTCGGCATCGTGCTGCCCGGCGTGCCGCGCGAAATGAAGCCGATGTTCGAGGCCAGCGTGCTGCCGTGGATCCGCGAACACGTCGATCCGTCACGCGTCGTCGTCTCGCAGACATTCTCCACGTTCGGCCTTCCCGAGTCCGCTCTCGACGAACGCCTTCGCGGCGCCGTCCCTCCTTCGCGTGGCCGTCTTTCGTTTCGTGCGAGCTTTCCGAAGATCACCGTGCGCATCGGCGTTGCCGGTGCTCGCGAGACTGCGGCGCGTGAGCTCGAAGCACTGGCTCACGACGTGCGCGCACGCATCGCCGAAGTCGTCTACGCCGAAGGCGACCTTAAGATGGAAGAGGTCGTCGGCCGTCTGCTCGGCGAACGAAAGCTGATGCTTGCGACCGCCGAGTCGTGCACGGGCGGGCTCCTGTCGAGCCGCATCACCGATGTTGCGGGAAGCTCGGGTTATTACAGCGGTGGCGTTGTGGCCTACAGCAACGATCTGAAACAACGTCTTCTCGGAGTCCGCGTGAAGACGCTCAACGAATTTGGTGCCGTCAGCGAACAGACGGCACGGGAAATGGCGACCGGTGCGCTTTCTGCCGGCGCCGCCGACATTTCGATCGCGACCACCGGCATCGCCGGACCCGACGGCGGCACGCCGGAAAAACCGGTCGGCACCGTCGCGATCGCGATTGCGCGCCGCGTGGCCGGAGGAAGCGACGAGGTCGATTCGCGGCTCTACCGGTTCTGGGGCGGCCGCGACTGGATCAAGATCCTGACGGCGCAGGTCGCTCTCGACTGGATCCGCCGCAGCCTTCTCGGGCTGCCCGTACTCGAGCCGGGCAATCTTACGCCGGCCAGACCGAAGACGGAGGCCGCATGAACCAGATGCAGGCAGGCATCGGCGCGCGCGCCGAGAGCATGATCGTAAATCGGGCAACGGCCGGCCACAGAGGCCGGCCCGGGAAATACAGCAGGCCGTAACGGCGGCCATGGAACAACCGGCAATCAAGCCGAGGCAATAAAGCCGAGAAGGAAAGGAGCGGAAGAAGATGTCGACGGAAGAAAAGAAGAAGGCTCTCGAGCTCGCAGTCAGCCAGATCGAAAAGCAGTTCGGCAAGGGCTCGCTGATGCGGCTCGGCGCCGATGACGTGGCCAAGGATATCCCGGTCGTGCCGACCGGATCGCTCGGGCTCGATGTGGCGCTCGGCGTCGGCGGCCTGCCGTGCGGTCGCGTGATCGAGATCTACGGGCCGGAATCCTCGGGCAAGACCACGCTGGCGCTGCAGGTGATCGCGCAGGCGCAGCGGCGCGGCGGCACGGCGGCGTTCGTCGACGCCGAGCATGCACTCGACACGAACTATGCCCGCAAGCTCGGCGTGCGTACCGCCGAGCTGCTTATCTCGCAGCCCGACAACGGCGAGCAGGCGCTCGAGATCACCGAGACGCTCGTGCGCAGCGGCGCGATCGACGTGCTGGTCATCGATTCGGTGGCGGCCCTCGTTCCGCGCGCCGAGATCGAAGGCGACATGGGCGAGCCGCAGATGGGACTCCAGGCGCGCCTGATGTCGCAGGCGCTCCGCAAGCTCACCGGCACGATCTCACGCTCGAACTGCATCGTCATCTTCATCAACCAGATCCGCATGAAGATCGGCGTGATGTTCGGCAACCCCGAGACGACCACCGGCGGCAATGCGCTCAAGTTCTACGCGTCGGTGCGCCTCGACATCCGCCGCATCGCTTCGCTCAAGCAGGGCGAGCAGGTCATCGGCAACCGCACGCGCGTGCGCGTGGTCAAGAACAAGGTCGCACCGCCGTTCCGCGAAGCGGAGTTCGACATCCTTTACGGCACCGGAATCAACAAGGACGGCGAGCTGCTCGATCTCGGCGCCGAGATGAACATCGTCGACAAGAGCGGCTCGTGGTACTCGTTCGGCGGTGAGCGGATCGGCCAGGGGCGTGACAACGCGTGCGAATTCCTGCGCGAGCATCACGACATGGCCAACCAGATCGAAGCCAAGGTTCGCGAAGCCGTCGGGCTTCCGTCGGGCGCGCCGGTTCTGAAAGTGGTCGACGGCGGTCTCAGCGACGTCAAGTCCGATGCGAGGGCCGACGACGCCGACGGCAAGGCAAAGAACCTGAAGGCCGCAAAGGCGACCGGCTCGAAGTAGGCGTCCCGGCGCCATCATGATGGAGCGGGCAAAAGCCGCACGCCCGGGGCGTGCGGCGCCTTCGCGCAAGCGCGAAACGTCGCGCGGCGCGCCTCGCGAGAAGTCAGCGCGCGCAGCGACGAGCGCAGTCGAATATGCGATTGCGCTCGTTGCTGCCCGGTCGCTGCCGGAGAAGCGGCTGCGCGAGAAGATCGCGCAGCGCTACGACGCAGACGAAACCGAAAACGCGATCGTCCGCATGCGCGAGCTTCGGCTCGTCGACGACGTCGCGTGGGCTGAGCGCTTCGTGCGCGATCGCTTCGAGCGCAGCGACAAGGGTCGTCACCGTATTCGCAACGAGCTCGTGCGGCTCGGAATCGCCGCGGCATCGATCGATGCCGCGATCGAGCGCGTGGTCGATCCCGACTCCGAGCGCGACAAGGCGGCTCGTGTTCTGGAGCGCATGCAGGCGCGGACGGGTCGGGACCGTCACGAGCAGGATGATGCGGGCGGCTGCGGCGACGTCGACGATGCGACCGCCGATCGCAGCGCATCGCGCGAGGCGGAAATGGCGAAAAACCGCCTGTTCCGCCGCATGCTCGCGCGCGGATATCCCGCCGGACTGGTGCGTGACTTGCTGGACGTTTCCTAGTATCCCGTGACCGCTGCATGACCGGTACCGAAGTCCGCAAGTCCTTCCTCGATTTCTTCCGTTCGAAGGGCCACCTGATCGTTCCGAGCGCGCCGATCGTCCCCGTGGGCGACCCGACGCTGATGTTCACCAACTCGGGCATGGTGCAGTTCAAGAACGTGTTTCTCGGCATGTCCGAGCCGCCGGCTGCACGCGTCGCCGACAGCCAGAAATGCCTGCGCATCTCCGGCAAGCACAACGACCTCGAAGACGTCGGCCGCGACACCTACCATCACACGTTCTTCGAAATGCTCGGCAACTGGTCGTTCGGCGACTATTACAAAGCCGAAGCGATCGAATGGGCGTGGGAGCTGCTGACGGGCGTCTGGGGTCTGCCGAAGCAGCATCTCTACGCGACCGTCTACAAGACCGACGACGAAGCCGAGCAGCTCTGGAAAAAAATCACCGACATCGGGCACGACCGCGTGCTGCGCTTCGCCGAGAAGGACAACTTCTGGGAGATGGGCGAGACCGGGCCGTGCGGCCCGTGCTCGGAAATCCACATCGACCGCGGCGAAGGCTCGTGCGACATGCAGCATGTCGCCGGGCACGTGTGCGCGGTCAACGTCGGTTGCGCACGCTACATCGAGCTGTGGAACCTGGTCTTCATCCAGTACCACCGCGACGATGCCGGCAAGCTCCATGAGCTGCCGGCCAAGCACGTCGATACCGGCATGGGCCTCGAGCGCGTCGCATCGGTGCTCGAAAACGTGGCCGGCAACTACGACGGCACGCTGCTGCGGCGCCTGATCGCAACCGCCGAGAAGCTGTCGAAGCTTCCGTACGGAACAGGCGACGACCGCGACATTTCGTTCCGCGTGCTGGCCGACCACAGCCGCGCAATCTCGTTCATGATCGTCGACGGCATCGAGCCCGGCAACGAAGGCCGCGGCTACGTGCTGCGCCGGCTCCTTCGCCGCGCGGCGCGCCACGGGAAAACCCTCGGCCTCGGCGACGCGTTCCTCTACCGCATCTGCGACACCGTCGTCGAGACGATGGGCGACCAGTACGAAGAGCTTGGACGCAATCGGGACAAGATCCTAGCCACCGTACGCGACGAGGAA
Organism: Candidatus Limnocylindrales bacterium; assembly: GCA_035571835.1. NCBI lineage: Bacteria > Bacillati > Chloroflexota > Candidatus Limnocylindria > Candidatus Limnocylindrales > Candidatus Limnocylindrales bacterium. The sequence goes on from DATNBU010000045.1 coordinate 40,951, forward strand.
GAACGCTTCGCCGTGACGCTCGACCGCGGCCTGGTGCATCTCGACAGCGAGGTTGCGCGCCTCGGCACCGGCGCGACACGCCTTCCCGGCGACGTCGCGTTCCGGCTCTACGACACCTACGGATTCCCGGTCGACATGACCGACGACATCCTGCGCTCGCGCGGCATGGCCGTCGATCGCGACGGTTTCGAGGCTGCGCTCGAAGAGCAGCGCGAACGCGGTCGCGGCGCACAGGCCGCACGCGGCGGCGCTCGCGATTTCACGCTGCTCGTTGCTGCTGCGCGCGAGCGCGGAGTGCGTTTCGCCGGTGCGTTCGTCGAAACCGCCGAGTCGCGCGTCAGCGGCCTTTCGCGCGGCGGCGAGCTCGTTCCCGCATTGCGTGAGGGCGACGAAGGCGAGCTCACCGTCGAGCTCACGCCGTTTTACGGCGAAGGCGGCGGCCAGGTCGGCGACGTTGGCGTGATCGAGAAGGCCGACGGTTCGCTCCTGCGCGTGCTCGACACCCAGAAACCTGCGCCCGACGTCATCGTGCACCTGGTGCGTGTGGACAAGGGCGAGGTCCGCGTCGGCGACGACGTCGTGCTGCGCATCGATGCCGCGCGCCGTCAGGCGATCCGGCTCAACCATTCGGCGACCCATCTGCTGCACGCGGCGCTGCGCCACCATCTCGGCAGCGGCGTCCACCAGCAGGGCTCGCTCGTCGATCCGTCGCGCCTGCGCTTCGACTTCAATCATTCCGGGCCGGTTGCCGATCGCGCACTGGTCGACATCGAGAGCGAAGCCAACTCGGCCATCCGCGCGAACTACGAAGTGACCGAAACCGAGATGCCGTACGATGATGCGATCGCGGCCGGCGCGCTTGCGTTCTTCGGCGACAAGTACGGCGACGTCGTCCGCGTGCTGAAGATGGGCGACTATTCGGTCGAGCTCTGCGGCGGCACGCACGTGTCGCGAACCGGCGACATCGGCCTCGTGCGGATCACGGCAGAAAGCGGCGTCGCCGCCGGCGTGCGGCGCCTCGAAGCCACGACCGGCTCGGGCGCGTTCGAGATGATCCGCCGCCGCGACGAGATCCTGCGGGAGATCGCGCAGATCCTGAAGATCCGCGAGGAAGACACGGTCGGCCGCATCGAGAAGCTCCTGAGCGAAAGCCGTGAGCTCGAAAAGAAGCTCGCGCGCGTGTCCGAAGGCCAGTCGCGCGACGTCGTGTCGGAGCTCGCTGCGCGCGCCCGATCGGCCAGCGACGGCACGCATTTCGTGGTTTCGCGCGTCGAGGGCGTCGACGCCAAGTCGCTGCGCTCGGTCTCGGACCGGCTGCGCGAACGGCTCGGTTCGGCGGTCGTCGTGCTGGCCGCCGACAACGACGGCGCGGCAAGCGTGCTGGTCGGCGTTACGCAGAACCTCACGTCGCGCTGGAATGCCAACGACCTCATCCGCCAGTTTGTTCCGCTCGTCGACGGGCGCGGCGGCGGCAAGCCCGACTTCGCGCAGGCCGGCGGCAAGAATCCCGCGGGCATTCCCGCGCTACTGGAGAAAGCCAACGAAATCCTCGTCTAGCTTCGAGTTCGCCGACCCGCAGCGGCTCCACGAGTTGTTCGGCAACCATGACGAGAACGTGCGCACGCTCGAGCGCGCTCTCGGCGTTCGCGTCGCAATGACGCCCGACGGCCTTCGAATCGACGGTGAGGATCACGAGAAAGAGCTCGCCGTGCGTGTGCTTCGCGAGCTTTACGGTGTCTCCACCGGCGGCCGTCCGGTTGCGCCCGGCGACGTCACGCGCGCGATCGAGATCCTCGGCGCGAGCAAGACCGCGACGCTCGCCGACATGTACCGGCGCCCGGTCTACGTCTCGCCGCGCGGCAAGGAGATCGCGCCCAAGACGACCAACCAGCGCCTCTACGTCGACGCGATCCGCGACCACGACCTCACGTTCGGAATCGGGCCGGCCGGCACCGGCAAGACCTACCTCGCGATGGCGATGGCCGTTGCCGACCTGTTCCGCGGCAAATACTCGCGCATCATCCTTACCCGTCCGGCGGTCGAAGCCGGCGAGAAGCTCGGCTTCCTTCCCGGCGACCTCGCCGAGAAGGTCAATCCTTACCTGCGGCCGCTCTACGATGCGCTGCACGACATGGTGAGCCTCGAGAAGGCGCAGACGATGATCGAGCGCGGCACAATCGAAGTGGCACCTCTCGCGTTCATGCGCGGCCGCACGCTCAACAACGCGTTCGTGATCCTCGACGAAGCCCAGAACACCACGCGCGAGCAGATGAAGATGTTCCTGACGCGTCTCGGCTTCGAGTCCAAGGCGGTGGTCACCGGCGACATCACGCAGGTCGATCTTCCGACCGCGCAGGTCTCGGGCCTGCACGACGCGTGGAAGATCCTGCAGAACATCCAGGGCATCGCGTTCATCGAATTCGAGGACCGCGACGTGGTCCGTCATCCGCTGGTCAAGCGCATCATCACTGCGTACGACAAGAAGACGTCGCCGCGCCGCGATAAAAGCTGACCGCTTGCCAATCGACATCGTCGACGAAACCGGTCGCGAGACAGTGCTCGCGGAAACGGCCGCCGCAGCTGCCGAGGCAATTCTCGCCATCGTCGGCCGGCCCGACTGCGAGCTCAGCATCGTGCTCGTCGGCGACGATCGCATGCGCGAGCTCAACCACGAGTGGCGCGGCAAGGATTCGCCGACCGACGTGCTGTCGTTCCCGCAGCTCGATGCGAACGCGTTCGGCCCTTCCGCGACGATGCTCGGTGACGTCGTGATTTCGCTCGACACGCTTCGCCGGCAGGCTGCCGACGGCGGTTGGACCGATCCCGAGGAGCTCACGCGGCTTCTCCTCCACGGCGTGCTGCATCTTCTCGGCCACGATCACGAAGACGACGTCGATGCGCGCGTGATGCTCGCCGAAGAAGCGCGCGTGGTGCGCGAGCTCGCAGCGCGCGGCATCGCATGCGCGTCGGAGGACCTCGCGTGAAACCCGCCGGCGTGCGCATCGCAGCCGCGGTGCTCTCGGGCCTGCTGCTGGCTGCGGCGTTTCCGAAGCTCGAGCAGGCGTGGCTCGCATGGATCGGCTTCGTTCCGCTTCTTCTCGCCGTGCGCGGCATCGGCGCGCGCCGCGCCGCACTGCTCGGATGGATCACCGGCTTCGTCTGGCAGGTCGCGACGATCTACTGGATTCCGTCGACGATCAGCAATTTCACGGCGATCCCGCCGATCGCAGCGAAGATGATCCTCGTGCTGCTTGCGGGGTTTTCCGCGTATCCGTTCGTGATCCTTGCGGCGTTCTCGGAATGGATTAGCCAAGCGCGCCCTGCGCGCGTTCCAGAAGGAGGCCTGTCGCGCCTGCTCACGCTGCCGGCGGTCTGGGTCGTGGCCGAATGGCTTCGCGTCGTCGTGATCGCCGGCTTTCCGTGGAACCCGGTCGGCAACACGCAGATCGCGTACGTGACGATGGCGCAGGCTGCGGATCTCGGCGGAGTGTATCTTCTGTCCGCGATCATCGTGCTTGCGAACGTCGCGATCGTGGAGGCACTGGCCGCTCGCCGCGCGGGTGCCGGTTCCATGATGGTGCCTGCGATCGCAGGTCGTCTTGCGATTGCCGTCGCGTGTCCGTTGCTGCTCTTTGCGTACGGGATGTGGCGTCTCGACGAGCTTGACGCCATTCCGTATACAGGCTCGCTCAAGGTCGGCATCGCGCAGGGAAACATCGCGCAGGACGAGAAGTGGAATCAGCGCCTGCGCGACCGGATTCTCGAGAAGTACCTGGATCTGACGAACCAGGCGGCGTCGGCCGGAGCGCAGCTCGTCGTCTGGCCCGAAGCTGCGCTGCCGTTCTACATCCAGCGCGACATGCGGTCGCTCGAGCTGACGCGCGTCGCGCGTGAGCGCGGAATCGACCTGCTGGTCGGTGCGCCGGGCATCGTCGAGCACGAAGGCGGCTCGCTGACCCCGTACAACCAGGCGTGGCTCGTGCGCAGCAGCGGAGACGTCGAAGGGCCCTACAACAAGATCCAGCTGGTGCCGTTCGGCGAATACATTCCGTTCTACGGACTGTTCGGCATGGTCAAGGTGGCGGTGCAGTCGGTCGGGCAGCTCGGCGCCGGAACCGAGTACAAGATCTTCGATACGGTCGAGCTCTCGCCGCCGGCCGCTGCCGGATCTGCTTCGAACGCGCCGCCACGCGCGACGAGCGGCGCGGCGGAAGCGGGGACGGCAAGCGCGACGGCCGCGACTGCCAGCGCGCCAGGCGCAGCAAAACGACCGGCGCGGTTTGCGACTCTGATCTGCTACGAGGGCATCTTTCCGACGCTCACGCGCAGCTTTGCCGCGGAGGGAGCCGACTTCCTCGTGAACATCAGCAACGACGCCTGGTATGGCGACACCTCAGCGCCGCACCAGCACCTCGCGATGGCTGCGATGCGCACGATCGAGAACCGCCTGCCGATGGTGCGATCGACCAACACCGGCATCTCGGCGTTCATCACCGACGAGGGCCGGATCGGGCCCGTGACGCCGCTGTTTCACGAAGACATGGTCGTCGAGACCGTTCTCGTGCGCGACGTATGGTCGTTCTACCGCGCATATGGCGACGTGTTCCTGCATCTGTGCCAGGCGTTCGTCGCCGTGGTCCTTGTCGCCGGTGCATACCGGCGGCGCATGCTACGGGCGGCCCGGCGTGCCGCGACTCCGCCGTAAGGCCGGCGCACGCCTATCGCGTCGCGCGACCTCGCGTCGGGTCTTGCGACGTTCAAATTGATCGCGCACACCCCTCGTGAAAATCTCCGCCCGTCATGGCAAAGGTCGAACCCGAAATCCGCGCGCGAGTGACCGCCCTCGAGGAGAGAGTCGATCTCCTCGGGCGGCGTCTTTGACGTAGATACCCTCCGCAAGCGCTTCGAAGAGCTCGACGCAAAAAGCCAGGATCCGTCGCTGTGGGAAAACCGCGAGGCGGCCGGCTCGGTGCTGCGCGAGCGCTCGAGCCTCGAATCGAAGATCACGCACTTCTCGAAGCTGAACGAGCTGCGCTCGGACGTCGGCGTCTACCTCGAAATGGCCGACGAGGGCGACGAGTCGGCGGCCGCCGAGCTGATGTCGCATCTTGCCGCGTGCGAGGCGCAGCTCGACGAGATCGAGCTGCAGCAGATGCTCTCCGGAGAGTACGACCGAAGCAACGCCATCGTCGAAATCCGGCCCGGCACCGGCGGCACCGAAAGCCAGGACTGGGCCGAAATGCTGCTGCGCATGTACCTGCGCTGGGCCGAGCGCCGCGGCCTCAAGGCCACGCTGACCGAGCTGCAGCCCGGCGAAGGCGCCGGCATCAAGTCGGCATCGCTCATTCTCGAAGGAGAGTTCGCGTACGGATACATGCGCGCCGAAGCCGGCATTCACCGGCTCGTGCGCATCTCTCCGTTCGACAATGCCGGGCGGCGGCACACGTCGTTCGCCTCGGTGATGGTCTGGCCCGAGATCGACGACACGATCGAGATCGACATCCGCGACGAGGACCTTCGCGTCGATACTTACCGCGCCGGCGGCGCCGGCGGACAGCACATCAACAAGACCGACTCGGCCGTGCGGCTGACCCATCTCCCGACCGGAATCGTCGTGGCCTGCCAGAACGAGCGCTCGCAGCACAAGAACAAGGCGTTCGCGATGAAGATGCTCGCGTCGCGCCTTTACGAGCTCGAGCGCCAGAAGCAGGAAGCCAAGATGGCCGAGCTCGGCACCACGAAGGTCGAAGCCGGCTTCGGCAGCCAGATCCGCAACTACGTGCTCGCTCCGTACCGCATGGTCAAAGACGTCCGCACGGGCTTCGAGGTGGGCAATACCGACGCCGTGCTCGACGGCGACATCGACGATTTCATCACCGAGTACCTGATGCAGTCGTCGCAGGGGAAGCTCGGAGCAGTCAAGGGCGCAGCGGTTCCGCGCTAGGAGCTGACCCGGGACTCGCGGACGATCAGGCGTCGTCGCTGCCGTCGTCCTCCGTTACGCCGTCGTCGTCGATTCCATCGTTGTCGTCGTCTTCGTCGTCGACATCGCTGACGCCGTCGTTGTCGTCGTCGCTGTCGTCGACGTCGTCGATTCCGTCGTCGTCGGCGTCGCTGTCGTCGACATCATCGATTCCGTCGTCGTCGTCGTCGGTGTCGGCCGCGTCTTCGATCCCGTCGTTGTCGTCGTCCGTATCGACGCTGTCGCTGATTCCGTCGTTATCGAGGTCGCCGTCCACGGAGTCGGCCTTGTGGTCGCCGTCCTCGTCGTTGTCGATCTTGTCCTTGACGCCGTCGTTGTCGTCGTCGCGGTCGCGTGGGTCGGCGATTCCGTCGTTGTCGTCGTCGGGATCGACGTTGTCGGCAATCCCGTCGTTGTCGTCATCGCCGTCGTTCTCGTTGTAGACGCCGTCGCCGTCGAAATCGTCGTTGTCGATGTCGGCATCGTCGACGTCGTCGAGAATGCCGTCGTTGTCGTCGTCCAGGTCCTGGAAGTCGCTTACGCCGTCGTTGTCGTCGTCGGCGTCCTTGCCGTCGGGGATACCGTCGTTGTCGTCGTCATGGTCACGGAAGTTCGCCTTGCCGTCGCCGTCAAAGTCGTCGTCGTCCAGCGTCGCCACGTCGGCGTCGGCCGAGTCCGGCACGCCATCGTTGTCGTCATCGGCGTCGGCGGTATCGTCGGTGCCGTCGTTGTCGTCGTCCGCGTCGCGGTCATCGCGTACGCCGTCGCCGTCGTCGTCTGTGTCATCGGCGTTGTCGATGCCATCGCCGTCGAAATCCGAGTCGTCGAGCTCGTCGGCGACCGCCGGCGACGGGCCGACTCCGAGATTGCTTCCGGCTGGCAGCAGCAGGACGGCGGCAGTCCCGAGGTGCAGACGGAAGAGCACCATCAGAAAGGTAGCGAAGTAGCGGCGGGCGTTGCCCGACCGCGAGTAGTGACTGTGCATCGAGTTGTTCTCCCTTTTCGATTCGAAGCGAGAGGCTTCGAAAGCGTGCCGGTGTACGCAAGGCGCGTGCCGGAATGCCGCAGTGTCGCGCCGCATGGTCTTTTCTCACGACACGGACATTCCGGTTTGCGCGAATGCGTTGCTCGACACGTACTTGTATCGATATCGGCCGCGGATCGCCGGTAAGCCTCGCCTTGCGTCGCGTTCTGCCGGTGCATCGCATCCGCGCAAGATCTGGACGATCCGTGCAGGATTCTGCGCGACGATTGCGATCGTCAAGGTCGACCGCCGGCACCATGCGACCGGCGGCGTTACGCGCAGCCGACGTCTCCGATGCGATGGCGTTTGATCTTGTACCAGAGGTTGCGCTCGCTGACGCCGAGCAGCCGTGCGGCCTTGGCCTTGTTGTCGCCGCATTTCGCGAGCGCCTGACGGATGGCTTCGGCCTCCGCGCGTCCGACGACGGCAGCAAGCGTGGCCGGCTCTGGGCCCATCGAAGCCGCAGCGGCCGGGTCGACCTCAGGAAGATCAAGCAGGTGTGCGACCATGTCGTCGTCCGCGCGGTCGCCTTCGCAGCGCACGGTCAAGCGCTCGCATACGTTCCGCAGCTCCCGGACATTGCCGGGCCACAGATAGGCTTCGAGAAGCTCGCGCGCGTCGCGCTGAAGCGTCAGCGGCCGGCGGCCGATGCGCGATGCCGACTCGGCAAGGAAATGCGCAGCGAGCAGGGCGATGTCGCCGTCGCGCTCGCGCAGCGGCGGCACGCGCAGCTGCAGCACGTTGAGGCGGTAATACAGGTCCTCGCGGAAACGGCCTTCGGAGACAGCCTCGGACAGATTGCGGTGCGTGGCCGAAACCATCCGCACGTCCACGTGCACCGGGATGTTGCTGCCCACGCGCTGCACGATCCCTTCTTCCAGAACTCTCAGCAGCTTGGCCTGCAGCACCAGCGGCATGTCGCCGATCTCGTCGAGGAACATCGTGCCGCCCGAAGCCAGCTCGAACTTTCCGATGCGCTGGTCGGATGCTCCGGTGAAGGCGCCGCGCGCGTGTCCGAACAGCTCGCTTTCGAGCAGCTCGAGCGGAATGGCGGCGCAGTTGATCGGGACGAAAAGCGACGAGGCGCGGTCGCTGCATTCGTGAATCGCACGAGCGACATGCTCCTTGCCGGTTCCGGTTTCGCCGACGATCAGCACCGGAGCGCGCGACTGCGCGACGGACCGGACCTCGGCGAACATCTTCCGTATCGGGGCCGACTGGCCGACCATGTTGGCGAGTCCGCGGTGCCCGCTCTCGCGCAGGAAACGATTCTCGGAGGCGAGCCCGTCCAGCTCGAACGCACGCTTGATCAGCATGTCCAGCTCATCGAGGTCGAAAGGCTTCGTGATGTAATCGAACGCGCCGAGATGCATGGCCTGGACTGCCGAATCGACCGTGCCGTATGCGGTCATCACGATTACCGGCATTGCCGGATTGCTCCGGCGCGCCTCGCCCAGAAGCTCAATGCCGTCCTTGTCCGGCATCCGGAGGTCGGTCAGCAGAAGGTCGATGCCCTCGTCGAGACGGGCGCTGGCTTCCTTTCCGCTCGCAGCAGTGACCACGCGGTGACCGCGCTGCGTCAGTGCCGCTTCGAGCAACCGCCGGAATCGCTCTTCATCATCGACGACGAGAATGGTGCGCTCGCGTTTCATCGCAGTTCTCCATTGTTGCTTTGCTGGTGGACGGGAAGCGTTACGCGGAACTCCGCGCCGCCTTCGGGCCGGTTGCGGGCAGTGACCTCGCCGCCGTGTGCGCGCACGATGCGGCGTACGATGGCGAGGCCGAGCCCGATGCCGCCGTCCCGTTTGCTGGTGAACGGCTCGAACAGCCTTTCGAGGACCTCGGACGGGATCCCGTGCCCATGATCGACGACCACGAGCTCTGCTGCGGGTCCGCATTCGGCCAGGCCAACCTCGACCTTCGATCCCCTGGGGCTCGCCTGCATCGCGTTCATCAGCAGGTTGAGACAGACCTGGTGCATCTGGTCGGAATCGCAGGCCACGATGATCGGCTGCCGGGCATGTTCAATGTCGATTGCCACGCCGCGCGCCGTCGATTCCGACGCGAGAAGGTGGGCCGAGCGTTCGACGATCACGCTCAGGTCGACGGACGACTTGAGCGGCGGCACAGGCTTGACGAAGTCGAGGAGGTCGGCGACGACGCGCGCCAGGCGATCGGATTCTTCCTTGATGAAGACGGACCATTCGGCGGCTTCGTTGTCGCCGCAGTCCTTCATCCTGCGCTCGAGCAGCTGCGCCGCGTTGCGGATGATACCGAGCGGAGTGCGCACCTCGTGTGCGATACCGGCCGCCATCTCGCCGAGGAACGCCAGCTTGGAGGTCCGGATCATTTCGTCATTGGCCGAGGCGACCGCCGTGACCATTCTCTGAAACGCGCCCGCCAGCTCGCCGACCTCGTCGTGCGAGCTCGGCGACGGCACGGGTTCGAGATCACCGGTTCGCGCGATTCGCGCGGCCACCTGCGTCAGCTCCTTGATCGGGCGTGCGAGGCGATCCGCCAGCAGCGCTGCCGCGGCGAGCGCAAAGAGAATCAGGCCGAACCCGGTGGCGAACACGCGATCCCGGACCGCGACGACCGGTGCGAGCGCCAGATCCCGCGGGATGCTCGCCGTCAGATGCCAACCGGGCGTCGGCAGTATTTTTTCGCTGCCGATCGGGACTTCCGCAACGATGAATGCGCGGCCCTCAAGGTCGGTTCCCTCGTGAATGATGGGCGGAGCGTCGGCGGGAAAGCGCTCCGGATTGCTGCCGCGTCCCACTTGCCAGCGCTCCGGATGCCGGATCGCAATCGGATCGCTGCGTCCGGCCACGAGGCGATCGTTGCCGTCGAAAAGGCGCAACTCCACCTGCGAGTGGCCGGGCTTGGGCACGACGATCCGGTCGAGGACATCGCGATTGAGCATCGCGACGAGCGTGCCGAGCACTTCGCCGTCGTGGTCAGGGTCGGGAATCGTCGAGGCGAGCCGTACGTACCACGCGTGATGACGATCGGACCATTCCATCGATGGTACGGCGGAGTCGCCGTACGCCCCGTCGGTCGCCGTTGCGGCGGACTCGGGCAGCCGCCTGCCGATATCGTCCGCATCGCTCGACGCGACGCAGACGCCGTCCTTCCCGAACACGAGCATGTCGAGATAAACGCCGTAGTCACGCTGGAGCGATGCGAGAAAACGGGCGATCGTCTTGTCCATGTCCTGCACGACGATCTCGCGCATGATCGAAAGCCGCGCCCACGTGCGAACGTTGCGGTAGTGGGCGACCAGCATCTCTTCCAGCCCGCCCTTGACGTTGACGGTATCGTCGGCCAGCTGCTCGCGAATCGACGGCAGCAGCACGCTGCGTGCTGTCGCGAACGCGACCAGGCCATAAAGCAGCGTCGACCCGGTCAGCAGAATCGCCGACGCGGCCAGCAGCTTCGCGCGGATCGACGTCCTCGGGCCCGTTCGTGCGACTTCAGCGGACATCGACGACCTCCACGACGGCCACGGACGGATCGACGTCGTTCGCATCGATGTATCCGATCGCGTTCGGCGTCACCGCAACGTACGCCCGAACGGCCTTGCTCGATTGCAGGACGGCGGGTGGCGCGACGCCCTGAAAGTATTCGCGGTTCCAGTAAGTCGCGAGGTTTTCCTCACTGTCGCGCATCGCTTGCGCGGAGAAAGCGCGGCGCAGCGGATCGCTGCCGGAAAGGTTGAGCGGAAGGATCGCGCTTCCGTCGCGCCAGAAGCGGCTCTTCCCACGATAGATCCGTTCGAGCTCGTCGCGGGCAATCGAGCGTACGGGGTTGAGCGGATGAACGATCACCCTCCACGCGACATCGCCTGCGGCTGCCTGACCGCATCGCCCGCTTGCCGGCAGGAGGGCTGCCGTCAGGCAGATCATGCCGGCCAGCGCGGCTCTCACGTACCTTCCACCGCGTGACATGGCTGGCTCAGAACAGCATCGAGAACGACGAGAGCACGCCGTCGCCGCCGAGGCTCGTGTCATCACCACCGAGGATGCCTTCGAGCTTGAAGACGATGGCGTCGTACGGCTTCCACGCTGCTCCAAAGACGACGGGTACCCGGTCGAATCCGCGCAGGTCCACGTACTCGACACGAACGAACGGATGAAGGTTGAGCCCGGCATGCCAGACGATCTGCGCATAACCGCCGCCGGTCGCGTGTCCGGAATCGGGCGCATTGATTGCGATCTCGGACGAGAGCTCGACGAGCCGGGCAGTCCAGAAGGCATCGACGCCGAAGGTCGTTTCGTCGCGATGATCGACGTGGTCATGGAAGTGGACGACCGATGCACCGACGCGCACACCGCTGCTGGTGCCGGCCTCGGCGCGAGCGCCGACGGCGCGGCGTGCTTTCTGCGGATCGTGGCTGTCATCGATCTGCGGTGTCACCTGCCCGAACGCCGTAATGATGAGATCGAAGGCAGTGACCGGCGCGAACAAGGTGGCTTCCATGCCGGTGACGCTGGTGTCGAAGAACTCCGCGGTCGCGATCGGACGCGACGACGTCCAGACGAGCGGCTCGGCGTGAATGACGTTCCAGATGCCGAATGGCGTGAGCATCTGGCCGATCCGCAGCCGCACGTGCTCACCCGCCAGCCACTGCGAATAGAGCCGCTCGAGGTTGAACAGGTGATCGCCGCTGCCGAATCCGCCGGATTCGATGTGCACCGGATCTTCGAGCTCGGCTTCCGTGAAAAGCAGCCAATGGTCAGTGAGCCGAAGCGTAAGAAAAGCGCTGAGGTCATCGACGACGAGCTCGTCGCGGGAATCGTCGAGAAACGCGGCATCGACGGCAACGTAGCCACCGATGGTCAGCCTGTCATGAAAAAGTGGCAGTCCGCGGCCGGGTTCATAGTCGGCGTGTGCGTGCCAGGCGAAGCACAGCAGCAGCGACGCGACGAATGCGACTACGCGCACAAATCGGTGCCGGCGGACGTTCATGGTCTGCTCCGGTTCAACGCGGGACACACTCTCGCAAACGCCTGCAATCGCAAAAAGCGCGGCAGGCCTGGGCTGCGCGGATCACGCAAGAAATTGCGCACTCACTTCGCAGGTCGCATCCGTTCTGGAACGGGCTTTGCTGAATACCGGACGGAGCCCGCAGCCATCGGAGTACGGCTGCCAAGGAGACACGCATGATTCCGCATAAATCCTCATTTTCCGGGTTCGCAGCCGCCGTGGCGGTTGTCACCGCTGCGATCGGATTTCCCACTGCTGGCAACGCCGACTCGCCCACGTTCGGTACGCTCAGCAACTTCGACTGCTTCAACGATACCGGCGAGGAGACCCACGGCTTCGAGATCGAGCTCGACGGACTCTCGAGCGCCGATGTCGTGTACACGTTCGGAGAGCAGCGCTACGGGAATCCCGTAGTCGTCGACTTCGCCGGCGGCGTCTATGTCCGCTACGAGAGCGCGTACGACCCCGGCACGCAGACGTTCGCGGCGGCGACACCGCTCGCGCCGGCCGTGATCAGCCCGACCGACGGGCACGCATGCTGGACGGGCGGAGCCGGCGATTACCTGTCGAGCGGCTGCGAGCATTTCGGCGTTTCGCTGAACGGAAATCCGACGACCACGACGTACCGCTGGCTGGTTGCCGATCCCCAGCAGCCCGGCACGCTCAAACGTGCGGGCACCGACGTGCACATTCCGGCGCCGATCTGGAACCTGAAGCCGCCGCCTCCGCAGTCGCCCGACCAGATTCATCCGGTCGTCGCGGCGGTGATCGAGCCGCCCGAGCCGCACGAGTTCCCGTTCGGCGATGCGATCTGGATGAAAGTCTACAAGACCGAATCGCCGGAGCCGGCCGAGCTGAACCATCTGGTGACCGACGATGAGCGCGTGCCCGACGAGGCGGCCGAAGTCGAGATGGAATGGCAGCTTCTTCAGTCCGAGGTGGGCGTGCCGCACGAAGCCGAGCAGGAAGCGCAGATCGCCGAAGGCAACGAGTCGGTGACCCGCCGCTACGAATTCTACGAGTACACCGGCAAGTATAACGATGAGGACCACGAGGCCCTTCCGGAGAGCGATTCGAATCCGGCCGAAGGCGAGGTCGGAAACTACATCGGCTCGCAGATGGCAGCGGTCAACCTCATCGCACCGGTAACGACCAGTACAACGACGAGTACGACGACCACGTCGATGTCGTCGTCGACGACGACGCTCGATGCGGCCGTGTGCGGAGACGCGAACGACGACGGCGGGATCACGTCGACCGATGCGCTTGCCGCGCTGCGTGCGGCGGTCGAGCTGTCGTCGCCGTGCACGCTCGCGCGCTGCGACACCGACCACAGCGGCTCGCTGCAGTCGTCGGACGCACTGCGTATCCTCAGGTTCGCGGTCGGCCAGCCGGTCGTGCTCGACTGCACGGCCTGACGGGCCCGGCGGTCGGGGCAGCAACGGTCCGGGCAGAACGCCGGTCCGGCCACGGCGCGTGGCGGACCGGCGCCCGTGGACGGACCCGCGCCCATGGTCGTGGATCTTCCCAAAGCCGGGCAGCAACCGGCGACCGGCCCATCTTCAAGACCAATTCAAGAACTCCTCAAGTACTTCCGGGCTCGACCGGGCGACACTGCGATCATGACGTTGCGAGCGTCGCCGGCGTCGGGCCGGCGAGGCTCCAGGCCCAGCCGTGGAGGTACAGTCCGTGTCCAGAACACGTAATTCATTGATCCGTCTCGTCGGGATCGCTTTCGCACTGCTCGCGGCGGCATCGCCGTCGCGCGCAGACTTCGGAAACTGCGGCCAGCCAGCGAGTTTTGGACCCAAGCCGCTCGCGTCGGATGCGCTGAGCGTGCTGCGGGCGGCCGTCGGCACGATCGGCTGCACGACGTGCGTCTGCGACGCGACGGGCGACGGCAAAATCACGAGCTCGGACGCGCTGCGGGTGCTTCGCTTCGCCGTCGGGCTCGGCGACGGGCTGGAGTGCCCGGTTTGCCGGGCCGAGAAAGTCATCGGAGCCGCCGGCGGCACGATCGAATCGCTCGACGGCTCGGTCACGATCGCGGTTCCGGCCGGCGCGCTCGATTCGGATACGACCGTTTCGATCGAAGGCGGTGCGCTCTCGGATCTTCCCGCCTCGTTGCGAACCAATGCGACCGCCTGGCGACTCGAACCTGCCGGACTCACATTCAACGTGCCGGCGACGGTCACGATACCGCGCGACGACGCGTCGGTATCCGGACTGGGCGCAAAGATCGCAATGCTCGTTTCGATCGATGACGATGGCGTCGAGGTGCTCGACAACCAGACACAGACGGTGGATTCGACTTCCGGAACGACACGGGTCGCGGCCCGCGCCGACCTCGGACACTTCTCGACACTCGCCATCGTGCCTCTCGGCGTAACTGCCCGCGTAGTCGGCGTGCCGACGAGCGTCATCACCGTGGACGAGGGACTGGTGCTTACGGCGCTGGTTTCGGAGAATGCCGGCGAAGACGTTGTCGACGTCGTGGCGGCCTCGTATATCGACGACGACTTCGGATCGTTCCAACCGGATGGAATAGAAACCGCGGACGTTCCGCTCGAGGAGGTGACCGAAGGCAACTTCGGCCACGGTCTCGATTACATCTGTTCGTCGCAGGTGAGCGCGTTCTTCACACCGCGGATCAGGACGGTGTACGACGTGGCGGCAGCGTTCGAGGGCGCGCCGTCGGGCGTCGAGCATACGACACTGATGAAGACGAACGTCGTCTGCGCGCCATAGCGCAGCGTTCTGACCGACTAGCCGGCAGCCGTGCGCGACAGCGCGCGCTCCATGCGAAGGCTCGCGTCGTCCAGCTCGGCTTCGTGAATGACGAGCGGCGGCGCGAGCCGCACGACCCGATCGTCGTGCAGCGTCCACCCGAGCAGCAGTCCCTCGCTGCGACAGGCCTGCGTGAACGCCGCGGCGCGCGAGGCGGCATCGAATTCGATTCCGATCAGAAGCCCGGCGTGGCGGATCTCGCGCACGGCCGGGCTTCGCAGCCGTTGGCGCAGCCGGTCCGTGAACCATTCGCCGAGCCGGGCCGCGCGATCGGCGAGCTTCTCCTCCAGCATGACTTCGAGCGACGCGAGCCCTGCCGCGCACGAGAGCGGATGGCCGCCGAACGTCGTCACGTGCGCGAGCGGCGGATCGTGCGACAGCGTGCGCATCACGCTGCGCGATGCGATGAACGCGCCGAGCGGCAGGCCGCCGCCGAGCGCTTTGGCCAGCACCAGCACGTCGGGCACGACGCCTTCGCGCTCGAATGCGAAGAGGCTTCCGGTCCGGCCGAAGCCCGTCAGCACCTCGTCGAAGATCAGAAGCACGCCGTGCTCGCTGCAGCGCGCGCGCAGCGCCGCAAGCCATCCCGGTTTCGGAAGGATCACGCCGGCTTCGGCCTGCACAGGCTCCACGATGACGGCCGCATGGCGTTCGTCGATCACCGCGAGGCCGTCGAAGTCGTTGAAATCGATCTGCGCGACGTCGCCGACCAGAGGCTCGAACGGCGTGCGGTAGACCGGATTGCCGCCGACCGAGACCGATCCCATCGTATCGCCGTGGAAGCCGCCGCTGCACGAGACGAGCCAGGTCCTTCCGGTCGCCTTGCGCGCGAGCTTGAGCGCGCCTTCGACGGCTTCGGTGCCGGAGTTCGTGAAATACACGTTGTCGAGCGTTGCCGGCAGGACGCTCGCAAGCTTCCGCGCAAGCGCGGCCTGCGCCTCCTGGACGAGCTCGCCGTAGACCATCACGTGAAGATGCTTTTCGGCCTGCACGCGGATGGCTTCGAGCACGCGCGCATTTCCGTGGCCGAGCGCGCAGACGCCGATGCCGGCAAGCAGGTCGAGGTATTCGCGGCCGCCGGCAGCGTGAATCGTGCAGCCGCTCGCGCGCTCGACGACGAGGCCGAGCGGTGAGTCGGAAGTCTGCGCGACGTTGCGAAGGAACGCGGCGAGCTGCTCGCCCGGAGTCATGGTGAGGTTGGTACGGCAGATGCCGCGGACATGCGAAAGACTGTCGCGGGCGGCCGGCTCAAACGGTCTCTTCGACGGTGCGCCATTCGAGAAGATCCGCGAGCCGGTGATGTCCGTCCTGCGCCCATTCGATCGGCGGGCGCTGCATCTGGCCGGGTGGGCAGATCCACGTCGCGCCGAGCTGCTCGAACGTTCCGGCAAGGTCTTCGTACGCGTGATGCGCGGGATCGAGCCCGAGCCCGACGCCGGCCAGCGGAAGCTGTGCGGTTCTCAGCCGCTCGACGAGCTCGGTGCGATTGGCGACCGATGCGACCACGACGGTGCGCAGCCCCGGTCCCGGCGCTGCCGGAGCAAGCGGCCGGTAGTGCACCACCCACGCATCGCCGCGCCCGCGCAGCAGGATGCCGCCGCCTTCGCGAAGCGACACCATCTCGCACGCATCGAGAAACGCGCGCCGCCTCGTCTCGACCGCAAGCTCGCGCGGAAGCCGCGGACACAGCGCCTCGTAGCGGCTGAGCTGAATCCCGAGCAGGCGCGCAAGACGCGACGCGCGCTTCTCCGCACCTTCGACGAACACGACGTGCGGCGTCAGGCAGCCGAGGCCTTCGTACTGCACGATGTCGGCCGCAAAGCCTTCCTGCCACTGGTCGGTGTCGGCCTCGCGCGGCACGACGCCGACGCTGATGCGCGAGCCGCGCGTGACGATCGGTCGGCGCGGATGCCGCGACACGATCGACTTCATCGTCGAGTCCGAGCCCGACAGCTCGACGCGATGGGCAAGCTCGAAAATCAGCTTCTCCATTCCCATGTCGCCGGCACGCCACGACGCGGGGACGACCATGGCGGCAAGGTCGCGCGAATACTCGGCGAGCGTCGCGACGAACGCGGCCGTCAGCCACGGCTGCCGCTCACTGTCGCGCACCACGCAGATCGAGCGCGCCAGCAGCGACGCGACGATCGGAGGAATCGAAAGCCCCGGCACGTTGCCGGCCAGCGAATGAAATACGACGCGTGGGCCGAGCAGGCGCCCGCGACGGCCGCCGATCATCTCGGTTGCGGATTCGAGCGCTTGCGGCTGCTCGACTTCGCGCTCGACAAGGCGGCGAAGCGAGTCCTCGGTGACGACGCCGAAGATCGAGTCGAGGCCGCGCTCGAGAAGCACGCGCGACAGCCGGAGGTCGCGCGTCAGCAGCCCGACGAGGCGGATGCGCGGAGTGTAGTGGGGCTGGGTCCACGCGGTGGCCGCAGCTGCGAGAATTTCGATGATCTCGGCGGTGGTCATGGCGTCGAGAACACGCGCGCGCGCGCGCCCGCCTTCGCGGATCGCCTGTTCGAGCGCCGCGGCGTTGGTCGCGCACGGCGCGGAAGCGCCGCCTCCGCCCTGCGCAGCACGCATCGCGCGATGACCTTCGCGCGTGCCCGGTTCCTGTTCGCCTGTCGAAGTCGTCTTCACAACCGTCCGCCCGATGCCTTCCGATCTGTCCGCTTCGATTCCAACGTGTCCGTCCGCTTCGGTCCTTCTTATTCGTCCGCTTCGGTCCTGCTTTATCCGTCCGCTGCGGGATCGCTGCCAGGTATGCTGCCGGAAAGGCCGGACATCAACTGGCTGCAGCCGCGCGCGTCGGCTCCGCTCGCACGCCCCAGCACTTCGAACCCGCGTCCGGCAGCGACGCCGAGATCGAGAGTCTGGACGCACGAGATGCTGCCGCAGTTCGCGAGATCGAAATGCCGGAGAATCCCGCGCTCGCCACGACCGGCCGGCGCGAGCGTGGCGGGATCGACGACGATCGTACGTGTCCACCCAGGACCCACCATCGCCCGCGGCTCGTTCCTTCCGCTCCAGCGGCTGCGAAACGCATCGTCATAAAACTGCGAAAGCAACTCCGTCATGCCGTACTCCTCGACACAGAGATAGGAGGGAATGTGCAGGAATCTCCACACCGCCTTGAGGATGCCGGCGCGCGACATCGTGCGGCCGCCCTTGGTTCCACCCGTATGAACCAGGCGGCTGTCGGCCGGCAGCCTGAGCGCGAGCCTGCGATCGCGAAGCGCATCGAGCACGGCCGTGATCGTCGATCGAAGCGCGAGCACGAGCACCGGCGTGGTGCCGGCCGCAGCGTGCTCGAGAGATGCGACTGCTCCGTCGACGTCGAGCTTGCCGGCGGCGTCGAACAGGCTCGCACGCGGCGCATCGGCTTCGCTCGAAGCGAACGCGTCGATCACGAACTGGTACATCTGGCCGAGCGATGAGGCCGGATGACTGACCGCGCCCGGCCCGAGCAGGATGATCTCCATCGGTCCCGGCGAGTCGGGCATCGTCATCGCAGCGAAATGGGCGAGAGAGCAGCGGCGGTAGAGATCGAGATCGCTCGCATCGAGCACGTGGCGGCTCGGACGATCCGGCCCCTGCGTAGTGCCGCTGCTGAGGAACGTCCTGGCCGGCGAATCGGTGCCGCACGAGAGGCTCTCTTCCTTGAACAGGTCCGCGGGCGCGGCGGGGATTTCCCACCAATGCGTCACGTCGCGCGGGCCGGCGCCGCGAAGCTCGCAAAGCCTGCGGTACAGCGGAACGTTCTCGTACTGGTGCGCGAAGACCTCGCGTGCGAGCCGGGCGAACGTGGCGTCGTCGGACGGCTCCGCCGATCCTCCCGGCTGCGCGATCGACTGTGCGATGAATTCGTGGACCCGATCGAGAATCATTCGGTCCGGATCATGCCGCCGGTGCGGCGACAGTGCTGCCGGAAGAGCTTCCGAGGATTGCTCCGCTGACCGGCGGCGATACGCTCGCCGCATGAGCGAGCCGGAAGCCGAGGTCGACCTCGAAGAGCTGTTCTACGAAGGCAGCGATCTTCATGGGGAAGGAAAGCATGACGAGGCGATGGCGCGCTTCGATCGCATTCTCGAGATCGATCCGAACTACGCCGATGCGCTGCTCGGTAAAGCGATGGTGCACCTCGGCAGGAACGAGTTCGACGAGGCCATCGCGTGCGGCAAGCGCATGGTCGAGCTCTCGCCCGACGACATCCTCGCCTACACGAACCTGTCGGTCTTCTACCAGCGCGCCGGACGAATCGCCGAAGCCGAGGAAGCCGCGGCCAAGGCCAAGGTTCTCGACTGGAAGAAGCAGATCGGCGGAGCCTGACAAACAAAAGGGGCCGGTCCCTGGTCGGGACCGGCCCCTCGATATCGAGCGGATACGCGACGCCAGGATTATTTCGCGGCCGCGGCCGGAGCCGGTGCGGCCGGTGCGGGGGCCGCTGCTGCCGGAGCGGCAGCAGCAGCGTCGCCGCCGCCGCCGCCCTTGGCCAGCGCCTTCTCGCAGACTTCCTTGTCGCGTGTGATCTTTGCGAGCCTTGTGCTTGTCGTCTCCCGGTCATTCTCGAGATCGACGATGCGGTCCTGCTTCTGCTTGACCTGCCCCCGAAGCGCGGCGGCATCGCCCCACATCAGATAGCCGACGAGCAGGCCGGACCCGATCAAGGTGACGGCGACGACGATGCGGGTGGCTGCCTGCCAGGCCTTCTCCCTGAGCTCTTCCTGCGGGGTCTTGTCGAGGTCGATTTCGGACATGTTTCCTCCTTGAATTCAGTCGCCGCCGAAACAGGCGAAGCCGTGCCCGTCGATCGAGACTTGTGTCCGCGGGCTATAGCAAACGGGCAGGCTACGTCCAAGCCACGCCCCACGCCGTCCACGGACAACGACCCGGGACCGTTTGCGGGCAGGTTCGGCGCCGCTTACGGTCGAGTCCCATCGAACGACATCTCCGCGGCCTTCCATGAGGCCACCTGCGGAAAGAGACCAAAGAAGGAGGCGGGCCGTGACACGTCAGGCAGGGGACTGGGCGCTGATTCTGGGCGCATCGAGCGGCTTCGGCGCGGCCGTCAGCCGGGCCGTGGCGTCCAGAGGGATCAACGTCTGCGGAGTCCATCTCGACCGCCGTTCGACGATCGCGGCGGCGACCGAAACACGCGAAGCCTGCGAAGCGGCCGGCGTCGAAGCGCTCTTCTTCAATGCGAATGCCGCGGATCCGGAAAAGGTGCGCGCGATCCTCGACGAGCTCGCCACGCGCTGCCAGCCGGGACGGCTGCGCCTCGTGTTCCACTCGCTCGCATTCGGAGCATTGATGCCGCTCGTCGGTGACACGCCGAAAACGTCGGCAACGCCTGCGCAGATCGCAATGACGTTCGAAGTGATGGCGAGCTCGCTCGTGATCTGGACGCAGGAGGCGGCGTGGCGCGGCCTGATGGGACCGGGGACGCGCGTGCTCGCGATGACGTCGGCCGGATCGACGCGCTCGATGCCGTCGTACGGAATGGTCTCGGCGGCAAAGGCTGCGCTCGAAGCGTTCGTCCGTCAGCTTGCGGTCGAGCTCGGGCCGCGCGGCATTACCGTCAACGCACTTCGCGCAGGCGTCACCGATACGCCGGCGCTTCGAAAGATTCCCGGGCATGAGCGGATGATGGAGGTTGCCGGAGCGCTCAATCCCGGCGGCCGCCTGACGAAGCCGGAAGACGTTGCGCGTTTCGTCGCGCTGCTGCTCGAGGCCGAAGCGGCGTGGGTTTCCGGAAGCGTGATCGGCGTCGACGGCGGCGAGGACGTGGCGGCGTCCTGATCCGAATCTCGGTAACGCGTGTCCACGCGGCGTGGGTCGTCCGGGTATCCATTGCCGATTGCATCGGCGGTAGCGCTGCGGGAGCGGGAAGAGGCACTCAGTTCCGGCGTTCGCAAGCGCATCCTGGCAGCGCTCGACGCCGATCTTGCGGCGGTGGTAATGGTCGAATTGATCCCGCCAGTATGTGTGCCCGCGGTTGCTGCAACGACACGCGCTGCGTGCCCCTTCACGGAGCGGCCGCCATCGCCCCGCGGCCGCCGGTACGACATTCCCCGGGGAATGTTCGCGCATCGGCCAGATTGCCGCGCCTCGCATCCATGAAGGCGCGGCCAAAGTCGAGGTCCGCCTGATACTGGTTGTGTGCCGCGCAGCGCAGCTCGATGTTCTCGGGCGTAGGAAGTCCGCCCATGGCGAAGGGAGCTCTGTGGTGGAACTCGATGTTGCCCGTCTCGCGGCAGCGACGTCCTCGTGCGTCTACGTAGCAGCAGCGTCCCGAGTCGCGCCGCCATACGTCGCGCCGCACGGCTGCGGGGATGGTCCGCGATCGCTGTTCTCGCTGCGAAGCGGCTCTATCGGCCGCGGGCGTTGCGCCCGACCCATCGGTGCATTTTGCGTTCGTCGACGTCGTCGATTTCGGTCGGTCGGTCGAGCCTGCCTTGCGCGCGAGTGTCCGGACGAGCAGGACGTCGATCGCACGACTGATGATCGCGGCCGCATCGCGACCGGTCGCCGAGCGGGCCAGCAGATCCTGTAGCGAGCGGAGCTTGTCGTGCGTCGCTTCATCTACGGTGATCTCGATCTTGTAACGACGCGGGCTGAGCGGAACGATCGGCTTCACTGTTGCCGGTTGCGCTGACCGTGGGGTGGTCGCGACGCCGGCGACCTCGGAGTCCGGCTGGATTGACCGTGAAGCGGTCGCGACGCCGGCGACCTTGGAGTCCGGCCGATTGTTCGAGCAACCGACGGACTCGCGGTCTGTCGAAGCGCACCGATCGCTCGCACCGCCGGCACAACCGCCGGCAAACGCTGGCGCTGCCACCGCCGTCCCATCGCTCGCCGCGCCCGCACCGCGACGCCCGGGCATCGCACGAACACGCGACGCCACATCCGCTCGTGGCTCCAGCTCGGCAACCAGCCGCTCGACCTCGCGCGAGCTCTTGTGCCTGGCGCGCTCGAGCACTCGCAGGTGGTTCTCGGTCGTCAGATGCCTGGCCAGCAGATGGATCGCGCTGAGATGCAGCTCGCCGCGTGCGACCAGGTCGAGGACGACCGGAAAACGGCGCGCCGTCCGTGCAGCCCAGAGCCGCTTGGCAGTCACCTGCTCCGACATGTGGAAGCGCTCCATGCAGAAGCTGAACATGGAGGAGCAGGCATGTCTCGCCCAGAGCTTGCGCTCATCGATCTCGGCGATCGCGACGAGAAGCGCCGCAGTCGTACGACGGTCGCGGGCGACGAGGCACTCGAAGTGATCGAGCAGTTCCTGTTCGGAGAGTCTTGCAACGCTTTCGAAGGATGTCGTCATGACGACGCTTATAACACGGGTTTTTCAGACGTCGTTCGCCGTAAGGATGCGACCGGCCAGAGACATGCGCCTCTCGCGATAAGGCGCGAAGTCTGAGCGGCGCAACGCCCGAAGCCGCGAAAAAAGCAGAGCGCTCCGTTTCGCTTCGCTATACGCGACGTGAAGCGGCGAAAAATCGGCGTCAAGCGAAATCGACATCGCGACGACGCTCCCATAACAAAAATGGCATAGCCGGCCGTGATCTGCGCCCGATGTCGCACGTATCTGCGCCCGATGTCGCACGTACGAGTTCGCGCCGCGCGCATATTTCTGACGAAACCTTTCGGATCCGTCGCCAGTCACCCACCCCGGTGCAGGTGCTCGAGACACCGATCACTCTGAAGCGCTGATGCATCGGACGAAACCTGGATCACATTCCCCGCGGAATGCTGGTGCACCAGGGACTACCGCGCGGGCCGTGCTGCGCATCGCTACAACAAGTCCGGTAGCGGCATCGACACGAGCCCGTGTCCAGCCGCATGAATCAACGCTCGACGCGAACCAGGCCACCCGATCGTCCGGCGCGGTCACCTGACGTGCAGCCCGCACGCGCGGACCGTCCGTGAGCGCCTCTTCCACCGACTGTCCGCGGCCGACTGATCAACGGAGAGTGAGCGTCCGCGGGCACGCCCGAGGCTTCAGTTTTGAATGAGCGGACTTCCCAGCAGCGCCGGCAATGGTTCGGGAAATGCGCATTCGAACGGCGCGAACTCGAGTGCCGTCGGGCCTTCGCTCTTTGCGGACGGGTCGATGACGACGCGGATCACGAGCGGACAGCCTTGCCAGCGAAATGTTTCTTCCGAGTCGCCTGACTTCTCGACGCTGGCACCGAGAAGCTCGACCCAGCAGCGATGCGCGCGTTCGCGCTCGCGAATGACGAGGCGCGGACCTTTGAGCGTCGCGATGCTGCGCGGCGCACCTTCGTAGGATGCGGCAAACGGCTGCCAGTCGTCGCTCTGGTAGTCCGGATCGACCTCGGCCATCTGGACGACGATGCCGCCGGCCTGCTTCGGATGCAGGAAGCATTCTTTCCACGACGGCTGTTCGTCGTTGAAGCCGACGACGTCGTAACCGAGCCGTACGGCGCGATCGCGAGCGTCGTGGATGTCGGGGACCTTGAACGTCACGTGATGAACGCCCGGGCCGCGTGCTGCGATGAACCGGTGGAGAAACCCGTCCGGATCTCCGCTCGGCTCGATCAGCTCGAGCAGGCCGCCGCCGGCAAACGACCACTGCCGCCCATCGAAGCCCGCGCCGGGGCCGCCGCGATGCGGGCGTGCACCGAGCCCGCATTCGAGAAGCGCAGCAATCTCTCGCGAGCTGCGGACGCCGCACGCGACGTGATCAAGCCGGAGCTCGCGCATGATCGCGTGGGGTCAGGATCCCGAAAGTCGCGGCATCGCGACCACGACCGGCGGAGTCGTGATGGCTCCCCGGGGCGCGCGCGAAGCGGGAGAAGACGACTCGGAGCTGCGTCCACCGATCGCGAAGCTCTCGGGCACGCGTCCGGTTTCGGCGTACTGCTCGTGGAGATGGATCAACGCGAGGCAGATTCCCATGAGAATGTAGAAAAAGTCGTGGTACCACATGTCCGCGAAGAACGAGTAGAACAGGAACCCGATGAGCGCGGTTCGCATTGCGGCAACGAGCCAGCCGAGCTTCATCGGACCGTAGCGCGCTTCGTATTCCCACCGGATCTCGTGGATGCGGCGGAGCGTCCACCAGAAAAGCCAAAGGTACAGGACGAAGACCACGACGCCGCCTTCGGCGAGGGCCCACAGGTACGAGTTGTGCGGCGGGCCGACGACGCCGAACGGGTCAGTCACTGCTCGCTCGGTTTCGAAGTTGCCGATTCCGACGCCGAACACCGGATACTCGAACCACACACGCGTCGCGGCCTGGGCGGTCCGGAAACGGCCGCCGGCCGAGCCCTGCGCCTCGAAGCTCTCGTCCGACAGCGCCTGACTGCTGAGACCGACGTTGGTCAGCCGTTGCGCGGTCTGCGACGGAAGCAACAGATCGATGACGCTCGCGTCGTAGGCGAACTGGATAACGATGGCCATCGTGACGACCGCAAACGCGACGAACTTGCGGACGTTGAACTTGCCTTCCCACATCACGATGAGGACGAAGACGAGAAGGTTGAGCATGCCGCTTCGTGACGCGGTCAGCGGGATCATGATGAACGTGATCGCGGTGATGACCGCCCACAGCGGATACAGGATCGGACTGCGGATCGTGCGCCGCGCGTACCACAGCATGGTCAGCACGAGCAGCGCAAAATAGGCGAGTTTGTTCGGATTTCGTCCTGCGTAAAGCGCGCCGCCGGCATCACCGAGCGACCGCAGTCGTCCCGTACCCCAACCGGCGATTCCTTCGCCGGTTCCGATGCTGAAGTACGTGAACAGAAGCGCGGCGACCAGGATCGCGACGACCAGCTGCAGGTCGCGGTTGGTGCGGACGAAGAATACGAACAGTACCAGGAAGACCATTCGCGTCAGAAGCTTGGCGCCTTCGTCGCGTGTCGCGAAGAGTGCCGGGCCCTGGGCGCGCGTGCTCATTTCCACCTTGGTGGTGGCTTTTTCTTCCACGTATTCGCTGCCGCCCGAGTAGAACGCCGCGGACACGATCAGCGATCCGACGGCAATCGCGAGCAGGATGAACGGCTTGAAGCGCACGACCCACCAGCGATTGTCGCGCACCATCTCGTAGATCATCATCGGTACGAGCAGCAGCCCGAGGACGTTGTTGATCGTCAGGTTGCCGACGCCGCGAAGCGCGGCGGGATAGGTGAACAGGAACGTGGTCAGCAGGATGTAGACGCCGATCGTCGGCCGGCGCACGACCAGCGCAACGCCGAGGATGCCGATCATCGCGCTGACCAGATACGAGCCGCCGCCGGTCCACGCGGTGATGTAGGAGGCGAGCAGCAGGCCGAAGAAGCCGGCCGCCATCGCCATGCGGGCAAAAAGGCCGCGTGCGTCGGTGGAGGCTTCGGAAGGGCCCATCATTGCTGCTTCGTGAACGGTCGCTTCGGGGCTCGCAGGCGGGTGTCAGCTTTCCATCTGCATGGCCCGCCGGATGGCCCGCGGGACGGCCGGATGGTGGATCGCCGCATGCCGTGACGGACGGATTGCCGGATGGCTGCCTGCGCGCTGCTGCCGGGGATCGACTCGATCGCGGCATCGTAGACCGCCCGGCGCCCGACTACCAGTCACAATGACGGCCCGACGGGACGGACTTCTTCAGGAAACGCGGCCCGTTGCCGGCTCTTCGGCCAGACGGGCGAGGGCATCGAGCTCGTCCTCGCGAAAGCCGGCCTCGATGCGCAGCCGCCTTGGTACGGCATCGACGATCGCCCTGGTCCGGCCGCGAAAATGGGTGCGCACGGCCGCCTCGAACGCCGCCGCCGGAGCCAATCCCCGCCGCTCGCAGAGATAGTGGAACCAGTGCGAGCCGATGCGCACGTGGCCGACCTCGTCACGCAGCACGACCTCGAGGATCCGGGCGGTGGCTTCGTCGCCGCTGCGACGGAGCTTTTCGATCAGTCCCGGCGTCACGTCGAGCCCGCGCGCTTCGAGCACGCGGGGGACGAGCGCCATTCTGGCGAGCAGGTCATGGCGGGTGTGCTGGGCGGTTTCCCACAGACCGGCGTGAGCCGGCATTGCGCCGTAGTCGGTGCCGAGCTCGATCAGTCGCGCACGCAGCATCGCGAAGTGCTTCGCCTCCTCGGCAGCCACTATCGACCAGTCGTCGTAATACTCACGCGGCATCGCGTCGAAGCGCCAGACGGCATCCCACGCAAGATTGATCGCGTTCCATTCGATGTGTGCGATCGCGTGAACGAATGCGGCAAGACCCTGCGTCGATCCGAAACTGCGCCGGCGCACTCTTGTCGGAGATGTCAGTACGAGGCCCGGCGGCAGGCCGGGCGTGACATCATCGGGTGCTCCCGTACCGGTAGACAATTCGGTGTGTGGCTCGATGCGCAACCTGCCATCACGCCATGCGTCAATCGTGCGGCCAGTGAGCTCGACCTTGCGATCGAGGCCGCGTTCCTCGATGCAGAGTCGAGCAAGCCGCCGAAGGCCGTGCATCGAATCGGGCTCGCTGTCGGAAGACTTCATTCGTATTCAGGATTCTACGGCACGGCTGCAATCCTGTCGTTGCAGTGCTGCATGGCGTCGAATTGTCCGAAAACACCTTGACCGATGTGACCTCCCCTTCATAATCGCCGCTGAGATTCCGCGGGGGATGTGGTTTGTTCGGCCACGCGCGCGATTCCGGGGTAGCCTTTCGTATTCTTGCAGGGGGAGCGATGCGCCATCAAAGCGTAACGACGATGCTCGCCGTCATGGCAGTTACGGCCATTGCGCCTTTTGCGACGACGTCCGCTGTCGCGTCGACGGTCGGCGGCGGCGGCAGCGCGGCGACCGATTGCGCGCTCGTGCTCGAGGTTCCCGGCGCCAACAAGCCTGCTCTTCCGAAAACACCGAAGGCCGTCGACTGCATCGACGGTGACGCAACCTGCGACGACGACGGGCTTCGCAACGGCACGTGCGCGTTCTCCGTCCAGGTGTGCGTCAATTCGACGGCGCTCGATTCCTGCACCGGCGACAGCGCCGACAACATCGCGATCGATCACTCCGTCGACAACGGAGACGACCCGCGCTTCGACACCGACTTCCAAGCGCTGCAGGCGCGCGCGACGGCGATCGTGCCGACGTCGCAGCCCGATCGCTGCGCGCTGTCGAGCACCATCACGGTTCCGCTCATCGGTCCCGACTCTTCGAACGTGATGAAGAAGAACCGCAAGCAGCTGAGAATCACGACCTACGGCACGACGGCAGTCGGCGACGTGCGCGACGTCGACAAGGTCAAGTTCACGTGCCGCCCGGAAGGCGACGCGGTGTACGTGCCGACCGACCTGTACACGGGAACGTTCGACCGGATCCGCACGCAGATCTTCGCGCAGACGTGCGCGGTGGCGCAGTGCCACGATTCCGAAACCCACCAGGGAAATCTCATCCTGCTGTCCGGCGCGGCATACGGAAACCTCATCAACGTCGTTCCGGACATGGACGGCGCGGCCAACGACGGGCTCTATCGCGTCACGCCCGGCGATCCGGACATGAGCTTCCTCTATCGAAAACTTACCAATGTTCTCGACGCCGATTACGGCGCGTCGATGCCGTACCTCGAGGGCCCCATCGACGACTCGCTGATCGAGCTCGTCCGGCTCTGGATCATTGGCGACGGAACACTCGGACCTGCGCCGGAAGAAGGCTGGGTCACGGGAACGGATCAATGAGGTTCGACCGGGCATCGCGGGCCGGCGAAAAAAGGAGAATGCAATGGCAGTAGTCTGGGATTTGGAGAACGCAGCGCACCTTCTCAGGCGCGCAGCCTTCGGTGGCACGACGCAGGACATTCAGGCGTTCCACGACAGGTATGCCAGTGTCGATGAAGCGGTGGACGACCTGCTGAGCTTCTCTACGTCGAGCAAGAAGCCGCCCGGCGGTGGACGCGACTTCTATCGCGCCCAGATCAAACAGCGCCAGTGGTGGCTCAAGTCCATGCTGAAGGCGACCAATCCGAAAGATGCGCTGCGCGAGAAGCTCACGCTGTTCTGGCACAGTCACCTCTGCTCGGGATATTCCAAGCAGCCGGTCGCATCGTACATGTCGATCCAGAACGGGCTGTTCCGCCGCTATGCGAAAGGGAACTTCCGCGACCTCGTGCGCGACTTCAATCGCGATCCGGCCAACCTCTACTATCTCGACGGCATTACGAACTATGCGAGCGCCGACGGCGTGCACGTTTCGGCCAACGAGAACTTCGGCCGTGAGGTCCTCGAGCTGTTCACGGTCGGGATTTCCGAGTTTGCGGCCGACGGATCGAACGATCCGTCCAAGCCCAACTACACCGAAAGCGACGTTCACCAGCTCGCGCGCGCATTGACCGGCTGGGTCGAGCTCGACAAGGACGTCGGCGTCTGGCGCGACTGGGCCTGGGACGGCGGCCAGTACGACGACGACGGAGACGACAATCCGGATCCGATCACGATCTTCGGAGTCACCAACAGCAACTTCAAGATCGGGGAGGAAGTCGCCGGCACGCCGGACGACGTCCTCAAGCTGATCTTCGAACAGACCGATACGGCCGGGAATCCGCAGGCCGCGATGTTCCTGTGTCGCAAGCTGTGGACGTACTTTGCGTATCCGGCGCCGGCGCCGGGCCTGAAGACGCTGCTCGAGGGCTTCGCGGCGATCCTCGACGGCGCAGACTACGAGATCGCTCCCGTGCTCGCCGCCATGCTCAAGAGCGACGAGTTCTACAGCGACACCGCCAAGTCGCGCACGATCAAGAATCCGGTCGACTACATGGTCGGAATCTTCCGCATGCTCGGCATCAAGAGCAACGGCAAGACGCTCGGCGATTCCGACGAGCTCATCGACATGCTCGGCGAAATGGGAATGTATCTGTTCGAGCCGCCCAATGTCGCGGGCTGGCCGGGAGGCAAGCGCTGGATCACGACGGGAACGCTCGTGAGCCGTCTCGACTTTGCACGCCAGATTGCCGAGCTCGACTACTCGGGATCGGCGCTGCACCTGAGCACGGTCGTTACGATGGGCAGCGCGACCGCCGACCCCGACACGGTGCTGGCCGAGATCATCGCACGCTGCCATCTCGACGGTACGCTCGGCGGCGTCGCGCTGACGGCGAACCAGATCGCGGCGCTGCGTAATTTCCTCACCAACCAAAGCACCAAGACGAGTCTCGACCTGAGCGCCGACGACACTTTCGATGCGGAACGTCTCGTACGCGGTACGATCGCGCTCGCGCTCCAGTCGGCCGAAGCGATGATCTTTTAGGAGAAGGTGGGAACATGGCACTGACACGCAGACAGTTTCTCAAGAGAAGCGCGACGCTTGCGGCCGGGGCGACCGTTGCACCGGCGATGAAATGGCTTCCGGGCACCGGCGTTGCGTACGCAGCCGGGCCATCGGACGCGATCGTCGTGTTCGTTCAGCTCTTCGGCGGCAACGACAGCCTGAACATGGTGTACCCGACTTCGCTCGGCACGCAGCGGACCAAGTACGAGGAGTACCGTCCGACGCTCAAGCTGCCGCGCAACGGGGCCGAGCTGACGGTGTGGGGAGGCTCCGACCCGCAGTACGAGATCGACGTGTCCAAGGGCGTCCTGAACATCGGCAACGATTCTCTCGGCACCACGTACGCGCTCAATCCGGCGATGAAGGCGCTGCACGACATCTACGACGATGGCGAGCTCGCCGTCGTACCGGGAGTTCACTACCCGTACGCCGACTACTCGCATTTCCGCAGCGAGGTCATCTACTACACCGGCGATCCGATCGGATCGGCCGGTTTCGGATGGATGGGAAAGTACCTCGACCTGAGCGGCTACTCGGCCACCGAGGTGCCCGCCGTAATGCTCGGCGGCGAGTACAATCCGCTGTTCACACCGACCGGAACGAGCCTGTTTGCGTTCAATCGCCTGAGCGAGCTGCGCTTCCCGTCCGGTCACGACACGACGAACCGTTCGGCGGCGTTCAAGTCGATGTACCAGGAAAGCGCGGCGTCGGGCGGCCTGTTCCCGGAGCTCGTCAACATCGGAAATACCGGCGTCGCGGCCATCGATACGTTCCAGCAGTACTACCTGCCGGGACAGACGAACATTGGAAAGGTCGAAGGCCTGATGGTGGACGGCGACGGCAACTACGACCCGTACAACGACCTCACCTACACGTCGCCGCTCAACTACAACAACGGCGTATTCCGGGACACGTACCTGACAAGCGATCTTCGTCACGTGGCTGCGGTCATCCGTTCGGATGTCGGCGCCCGTTTCTTCCATGTCGGGATCGGCGGCTTCGACACGCACAGCAACCAGGAGGACGATTTCTACCACTCGCGCCTCCTGCAGCAGGTGTCCGAAGCGATCGGTGCATTCTGGGCCGAGATGAAGAACAACGTTACGCTGCCGGCCGGCTACGTCAGCGGCGACATCTCGAGCAAGGTGATGATTGTGACCGTCTCGGAGTTCGGGCGAACCAACAAGCAGAACAACGATACCGCGCAATCGGCTGGAACCGACCACGGGCGCTCGGGTTCGCAGTTCGTCGTCGGACCGGCCTCGATCGTGAATCCCGGGATTACCGGGCCGTTCCCGACGCTCGACGATCCGGATCTCGACGACGACATGCGCATGACGCACGATTTCCGGGATTTCTACGGGACCATCCTGCAGAAATGGCTGAACCTGACGCCCGCCCAGATCGGACCGGGCAACTCACCGGCGGATCCGCAGCTGTTCGTGAAGACCGCGACGCCGGACTGGCTCGGCCAGAGCTATACGGCGTACACCGCGCTCGGATTCCTGTCCTAGCGCGTACGGAGCCGTAACGCATGAACGCCCGTCGCCGCAGTCCGCGGCGACGGGCGTTCTGCGTTTCGGGCAGTAACGCCGTTCCCGCATCTTCCAACTGAAGTTGTGGCCGCGGCGACAGTGGTCGCAGCCGTGTGTGTAACGGCGGCTATTGTCTTCCCCGCACGACAGGCCGAAAATGCGCCGCCCGCAGCGAGGGCGTAGCCATGCAGTGCCCGCAGTGTAGCTTCGAAAACCCGTCGACGGCCAAATTCTGCCAGGAATGCGGCTCTTCGCTCGCCCTTCGCTGCTCGAACTGCGACGCCACGCTCGCCCTCGGTGCGAAGTTCTGCACCAGCTGCGGGCATCCCGCCGGCCAGGCCTCGGCCCCGTCCCCGAATACGTACGCACCACGGCATCTCGCCGAGAAGATCCTGCGCCAGCGCACTGTCGTCGAGGGCGAACGCAAGCAGGTCACGGTGCTGTTCGCCGACGTCAAGGAGTCGATGTCGCTCGCCGAGACCGTCGATCCCGAGACCTGGCACCGGATCATGAACGAGTTCTTCGAGCTGCTGTCGGCCGGCGTGCATCGCTACGAAGGCAGCGTCAACCAGTACACCGGCGACGGCATCATGGCGCTTTTCGGCGCGCCGATCGCGCATGAGGACCATGCGCAGCGCGCGTGCTACGCCGCGCTGTGGCTGCTCGACGAGCTCGCACGCTACTCCGACCAGCTCCGGCGCGTCGAAGGCCTGAACTTCTCCGTGCGCCTCGGCATCAACTCGGGCGAGGTCGTGATCGGGCAGATCAACGAGGACCTGCGCATGGACTACACGGCGCAGGGCCACACGGTCGGGCTCGCGTCGCGCATGGAGCAGCTCGCCGCTCCGAACAAATGCTACCTGTCGGCGAATACCGCGGCGCTGGTCGGCGACTACTTCGAGCTTCGTGATCTCGGTGAGTTCCGCGTCAAGGGCGTCAGCGAGCCGCTTCACGTGCACGAGCTTCAGGGCGTCGGCCGCCACCGCACGCGGCTCGACGTTTCGCGCTCGCGGGGACTCTCGCGCTTCGTCGGCCGCGAAGATGAGCTGAAGCGCATAGAAGCTGCGCTCGAGTCGACGCGAAACAAGAATCCGCGCGTCGTCGGGATCGTGGCCGAGCCGGGCGCCGGCAAGAGCCGGCTCTGCTACGAGTTCGTGCAGAAGGCGACGAGGGCCGGCATCACGGTGCTGACCGGCCACTGCGTGCCGCACGGTGCGATGATTCCGTTCCAGCCGGTGCTCGAAGTGCTGCGCGCATACTTCGCCATCGAGGAGAACGACTCGCCGCAGACGGCTCGAGAGAAGATCGCCGGTCGCATGCTTCTGGTCGACGACGCGATGCGCACGCATCTGCCGCTGGTCTTCGACTTCCTCGGTGTTCCGGACCCCGAACGTCCGGTGCCGCCAATGGATCCGGAACCGAGGCGCCGCATGCTCTACGCGGCGCTGCGCCGCACGCTGCGCTGCAGCGACGCCAAGGATCCGGCGGTCATGCTGATCGAGGACATGCACTGGATCGACGGCGCGTCCCTCGCGTTCTTCGGCGACATGATCAAGGTGCTGCCGGAGACGTCCGAGATGCTG
The DNA here is from genome assembly GCA_035571835.1 of Candidatus Limnocylindrales bacterium. Taxonomy (NCBI): domain Bacteria; kingdom Bacillati; phylum Chloroflexota; class Candidatus Limnocylindria; order Candidatus Limnocylindrales; species Candidatus Limnocylindrales bacterium. Next base: position 73,087 of record DATNBU010000045.1, read on the forward strand.
CTGATGAACTACCGGCCGGAATTTCATCCGCCGTGGGCGGACGATCCGTGCTTCGAGCAGATCGCGCTCGAGCCGCTCGGCCCCGCAGCGGTCGGAGAGATCCTGCGCGACCTGCTCGGCAATGATCCGTCGACGGTAAAGCTGGCGACCAACATCGAGAAGACCACGTCGGGAAATCCGTTCTTCGTCGAAGAGCTCGTCCATGCGCTCGTCGAAGCGGGAAGCCTCGAAGGCTCGCGCGGCGATTACCGCCTGATGCGTCCGGTCGAAGACATCATCCTGCCGCCGACGGTGCATTCGGTGCTTGCTGCGCGCATCGATCATCTTCCCGAGCGCCAGAAGGAAGTCGTGCAGAGCGCGGCGGTGATCGGCAAGAAGTTCTCGGAGGCCGTGCTCCAGCGCATCGTGCACATGGACGCCGCCGATCTGCGCGCCGCGCTCGATGCGCTGTGCGAGTCCGGTTTCCTCTACGAGCGCGAGGTCTATCCGGCCGCGCGCTACGCCTTCCAGCACCCGCTGACGCAGGAAGTCGCCTACCGCACGCAGCTCAGCGACAAGAGGAAGGGCCTGCACCTTACGATCGCGCGCACGCTGACCGAGCTCGAGCCGGAAAAGCTCGACGAGAACGCTGCGCTGCTCGGGCACCACTGGGAATCGGCCGGCGAGCTTCGCGAGGCCGTCTCGGCCTACCGCCGCGCTGCCGAACGCGCGAGTGCGAGCGAGATGCGCGAGTCGAAGGTGCACTGGACCAAGGTCATGGAGCTCATCGACCGTCTCGAGCCGGGCGAGGAGATCATCGATCACGCGATCGCGGCGACCGAAGGAATGCTGAGCCTGTGCTGGCGGCTCGGTTCCGCGAACGAAGAGGCGCATCGCATTCACGACTGGGGCGAGAGCTGGGCGCTTCGCAGCAGCGGCAACGAAGCCCGTGCGCGCGTGCGCGCGGCGTACGGCGCGTGGCACGTCTTCAACGGCGAGATCGACAAGGCGCTCGGCATCTACAAGGAGGCCGTCGCGTTGCTCGGCCCCGAGTCCGACCCGCGCCTTCGCCTGCAGTTCGCGAGCCGCCGGGCCTACGCATGTCTTCTTGCCGGCAAGCTTCGCACGGCCCTCCAGCTGACTCGCGAAGTCATCGAGAGCATGGGCGAGGAGCTGCCCAAGGCGGAGGTTTCGCTTGCCGACTGGCTGTTCATGACCGGTTTCAGCGGACTCGTGCTGACATATCTCGGCCGCGTTCCCGAGGCCGGCCGCATCATCCAGCGCTGCCACGACCTCGCGGTCGAAGCCGGCGATGCGGGCAGCACCAACATCATGCGCGGGTTCGGTGTCACGCATGCGTGGTTCACCGGCGACGGCGTCACCGCGTGGCAGCACGCGCGCGCGCAGGTCGAGTTTGCCGAGCGCATCGCAAGCCCCGCGATGCGAGCCGGCGCATACGACTCGCTCGGTGTCGCGCAGCTCCTGCGCGGCGAATGGGAAGAAGCCGTCCGCTCGCTCGAGACGGCGCTCAGCATCGCGCGCGAAACCGGGACGTTCCTGCAGGCCGAAGCGCTCGTGCTCGCCAACATGGCCGACGCGTATCGCGGCTGCGGTGACCTCGACCGTGCGATCGACGTCGCGCGGGAAGCCGTCGAAGTCGCCCGCACGCGCCGGACGCTGATGCACGAATGCCGCGCGAGCCTGTTCCTCGGCCGTGCGCTGCTGGCGCGCGGGCTCGGCAGCGATCTCGTCGAGGCCGAGCACGCGCTGCACGATGCGCTCGAGATCGTCCATCGCACCGAAGCCCGCGCGTACGAGCCGTTCGTCCGGGCCGAGCGCGCAGCGCTCGCGGCAGCGCGCGCCGACGACACGTGGCATCGGCGCGAGATCGCGCACGCCGCGGCACTGTTCCGCGACATCGGCGCCGAGGATCGCGCCGTCCAGATCGAAAGCACGCACGCCGCCGCCTGATCGGATACGGGAACCGAGGCGCCGTCATCCCCACACTTACGCCAGAGCAGCGGCGCACGATCACGACGCTCGCCTATCCGATCATCGGTGCAATGGCGTCGCAGAACATCGTCAATCTCGTCGATACGGCGATGGTCGGATCTCTCGGCACCACGGCGCTGGCGGCCGTCGGCATGAGCAGCTTCGTCAACTTCATGGCGGTCTCGTTCATGATGGGAATGTCGTCGGGCGTGCAGGCCATGTGCGCGCGCTGGCGCGGCGCCGGACGCAGCGGCGAGATCGCGAAGCCTTTGAACGGCGGCCTGCTGCTGGCCGCGATGATCTGCATACCGGCCACGGCCGTGCTGATCCTCGCGACGCCGGCGATTTTCTCGGCCATCTCACCGGACCCGGCCGTGCGCGACGCCGGCACGGCGTATCTTCGCCTTCGCCTGTTCGGCATGACGGCAGTCGGGCTCAACTTCTCGTTTCGCGGGTACTGGAACGCCATCAATATGTCGCGCCTGTACATGACCACGCTGATCTCGATGCATCTGGCCGGCATCGCGCTCAACTGGATCCTCATTTTCGGTCATCTCGGTGCACCGGCGCTCGGCGTCGAGGGTGCAGGCCTCAGCAATGCGATCTCGCAGTGGGTCGGCACGGCCGTATATTTTTCGATGGCGTGGCACTACGGGCGCAGCGAAGGATTCCTGGCCGGGCTGCCGTCGCGCGAGACGATGCGCGCAATGTTTGCGATCTCGATGCCGGCGGGGCTGCAGCAGCTTCTGTTCGCTTCCGGCATGCTCGCGCTGTTCGCGATCCTCGCGCGCGTCGGCACCGCCGAAGTCGCCGCCGGCAACGTCCTGATCAACGTGATGCTGGTTACGATCCTGCCGTCGATCGGATTCGGCCTCGCCGCGGCGACTCTGGTCGGACAATCGCTCGGAGCCGGCGACAAGGCCGAGGCTTACGAATGGGGATGGCGAGTTGCGCGGTTCGCTGCCATCTTCGTCGCTGTGCTCACGCTTCCCGCACTGGTGTCGCCCGATCTGGTGCTGCTGCCGTTCCTTCGCGACGCCGCCACGCGCGACCTCGCGATCTGGCCGCTGCGCATTGCGGCGCTGTTCGCGCCACTCGAATGCGTTGCCGCCGTGCTGATGAACGCTCATCTCGGTGCGGGCAGCTCGCGTACCGTGCTGGCCGTGTCGGTTGCGACCCAGTGGGGCGCGTTCCTGCCGCTGGCATGGCTGCTCGGGCCGGTGCTCGGGCTCGGACTGATCGCGATCTGGTCGGCGCAGGCGGCCTATCGCATGCTGAATCTCTCGCTGTTCGCGTGGAGCTGGCGCAGGCGGGCGTGGGCAGGAGTAAACTTTTGAAGAGGTCACCCATGGGCCACTCCATCGTTCGACGCGCTGCGGTGATCGCAGCCATGGTTGCGATGATGCTCCCGGCCGGCTTCGCGCGGGCCGGTGATCCGGACTTTGCCGGCGATGGTCTTGCGGACTTCGGCCGAGCCGACGACGCCGGCGAATTCGGTCCGCTCATTCTTCGTGACCTCAACGGCACGCGTACCTCGCTCGCGTCACTTCGCGGCAAGGTGGTCGTGCTCAACTTCTGGGCTACCTGGTGCAAGCCGTGCATCGAGGAGCTTCCGCTGCTGGCGGACCTTGCCGAGCGTTACGGTGATCGCGGGCTGGTGGTGGTTGCGGCGTCCGTCGACGATGCGTCGAGCCGCAGCGACATAGCGCGCGTCGCGGCCGCGCTTCCTGATTCGATGAAAGTCTGGATCGGCGCAACACTCGAAGACATGGAACGGCTCGAGCTCGGAATGGCGGTTCCGGTCACGGTCGTCCTCGACCGCAAGGGCGACGTCGCCGAGCGACAGCGCGGATCGCTCACCCGCGGCGGCATCGACAAGACCATCGAGCGACTGCTCGGCGGCCCCGGTGACAAACCGAAGAAGCCTTTCGATTCCGTCGAAGCGGCAAACTGCGGACAAGCGCCGTCGGCCGGCTGCGCAACCCTCTGACCGCTTCTCAAGGATGAAACGCCGGCTGTCGCTCGGGGTGCGCGTCAGGCGGCCGGCCGCAGCCTGTAGCGGATCGGCATGCGCTTGATGCCGCCGACGAAGCTCGATCGCAGCCGCTCCACCTTTCCCGTGACTTCGATGTGCTCGAGCCGCGGCAGCAGTGTGCGAAACGCCGAGCGCAGCTCGAGCCGCGCGAGGTTTGCGCCGAGACAGACGTGCTCGCCCATCCCGAACGCGACGTGCGGATTCGGATCGCGGTCGATGCGGAAGGTGTCGGGATCCTCGAAGACGTCTTCGTCGCGGTTGGCCGACGGATAGAACAGCGTCAGGTTCTGACCGGCGCGGATCTTCTGGCCACGCACCTCGACGTCCTGGTTCGGCGTGCGGCAGAACTGGATGACCGGCGTCGTCCAGCGCACGATTTCCTCGACAGCATTGTTGATGAGCCCGGGATTGCGGCGGAGCTTCTCCATCTCGCCCGGATTCTGCAGCAACGCGAGCAGACCGCCGGTGGTCGCATTGCGCGTCGTCTCATTGCCGGCGACGACCAGCAGGAACAGGTACGACAGCAGCTCGAACGGCGGGATGTCCTCTCCGTCGAGCTTTCCGGTCGCAAGGATCGTGATGATGTCTTCGCGGGGCTGCTTGCGGCGCTCGTCGACGAGCTCGGCGTAGTACTGGAACAGCGCAAGGCGCGCGCGCTCGTCGGTCTGCTCGGCGGTCTCGCCCTCGGCGCGGTATTCGGGATCGGTCGCGCCGATGATTTCGTTGGTCCAGCGGAACATCAGCTCCCAGTCGGCGCGCGGAACGCCGAGCAGGTCGGCGAGAACCGCCAGCGGAAGCCGCGCGGAGAACAGCTCGACGAAGTCGCCGTCGATGGTGCCGCCGCCGGCCATCATCGCATCGAGCAGCTCATGCGTGATGTCGTCGACGCCGCGCTTCATGCGCTCGACCGCACGCGGCGTGAAATGGCTGCTGACGATGCGGCGATACTTCGCGTGCTCGGGCGGATCCATGTTCAGCAGGTGCCGCGCCGGGTAGTCTTCCTCGTCGTCGCGATCGAATTCTGGAAACGCCGCAAGTCGCGGGCGATTCTCGAACACCTGCGGGTTCTTCGAGATGCGGACGATGTCGTCGAGCCTGGTCACCGCCCAGAACGGAATGCAGTCGCCGCGCTCGTACCAGTAGACCGGCGCCTCGCGACGCAGCAGTCTCCACGCTTCGTGCGGGTACCCGTTGTCTGCGTAAGTCTGGTGACTGATGATGTCGATCGTCTCGAGGCTCGGCTTCGAATCGGGCATCGCGTTCTCCGTTGTTTCCGCGGCCGCGTGCTCCGGCGGAGATGCTGCGTAGCGGTCGCGAGTGCTTCTCGCAACTCACCGAGGTGGTGACACTCGGCGCCGCAGCGACTGGAGTCGTCCGTGGGATGCCGTTACCGTCTCGTCATGATCGGGAAACTACGTCGCGGTCTCATTTCGGGTCTCGGCTACGGCGCAGCCGTCGCGATCGTCGATCTCGCTTTCGGAACCTGGAACTTCACGAAGCTCAATCTACCGGCTTTTACCGGAACCGTGGTCGAATCGGCTGCGATCGAAATCGCACTCGGAGCTTTGATCGGTCTCGTCGCAGCACCGCTCGCAGGTTCCGGCCGCGACAGTGGGCTCGGTCACCTTGCAGCGATGACCGCGATGTACCTCGCCGCCGCGTGCTGGGTCGCCGTCGATCGCGCGGCGATCCCGATGTGGGCAAGCCCGGCTGTTCTCGGTGCGGTGCTCGTTCTCGCCGGCCGTCGCCTGGACCGGCATTGGCATCACGCGTCGGCTGCGCTCGGCGCGTTCGTGCTCGCGGCGATCTGCCTGGTGCCGGCGCTTTACCAGCGGGCCGCCGACAGCGTGCGAAAGCAGCGGCCGCTGCCGTCCGCAAGGGCGCAGGACGATTCCCGGCCCGACGTCGTCGTCGTCGTGCTGGATACCGTGCGCGCCGCGAACATGTCCGCGTACGGCTACGGCCTGCGGACGACACCCGTATTCGAGACGCTCGCGCGCGAAGGCGCGCTGTTTTTCGATGCGAGCGCACCCGGAACGTGGTCGCTGCCGTCGCACGCGTCGTTGTTCACCGGGCTGTTCCCGTCGGTGCACGGAGCAACCGAAGAACACCGCGTACTTTCGGTGGAAAGGCCGACGCTCGCGTCCGTGCTCGCGAAGGCGGGCTACCAGACCGTCGCATTCACCGCCAATCCGTGGATCAGCGATCATCTGGGGCTGACGCGCGGCTTCGACTGGTCGGACGAAGCGTGGCGCGACGGCGGCGGCGGTCGCGCGTTCTTCTTCAGCTTCCGGCTTCTCGACAAGCTCGGCTTCGGACCCGTCGACAAAGGCGGCGGCGAAGTCGCGTCACACTTCGAAGACTGGGAAGCCGTTCGCCCGAAGGATGCGCAGCCGGCGTTCGCGTTCCTCAACTTTCTCGAAGCGCACTTCCCGCATCATCAGCTGCCGAAGGAGTTCCTGCACAAGTTCACGAGAATGACCGATGCCGAGCAGCATGAGTACAGCCGCCGGCTGTTCGCAACGCAGTTCGGACCGCCGATGTCCGGCGTCGGCGTCGAGGAGACGCTGCGGCCGGCGCGCGAGATGTACGACGCCGGGATCGCCTACACCGACTCGCTGCTCGGACGCGTCGTCGAGGCGCTGCGCCGCCGCGGCACGCTCGATCGCACGCTGCTCGTCGTGCTCGCGGATCATGGCGAGCTCATCGGCGAGCACGGAGAGTTCGGCCATGGAATCTCGATCTTCCAGCCGACGATGCGGGTGCCGCTGCTCGTGCGGCTGCCCGGCACGATCAAGCCGACGACCGTCACGCAGGCCGTTTCGACCGCGGGCGTATTCGCTACGGTTCTCGACGTGCTGTCGATGAATCCTCCGCCGCCGCAGGTCGTGCCATCGCTGTTGCCCACGCTCGACGGCCGGCCCGGCGGGCTTCCGGTGGTTGCCGAACGGTTTGCCGGTGAAGCGAGCGCAGGCCGCACGCATCCGCTGTTCGACAACAAGGTGCGGCTGCGCGCGTATCGCTCGGGCTCGCTCAAGCTCGTGGAAACGTCGAAGGGCGCGTCCTTTCTCTATGACATCGAGAACGATCCCGACGAGGAAACGGATCTCGCGAAGGAGAGGCCTGAGGATGTTGAGCGGCTGAAGGCCGAGCTCGAAGCGTGGCGCGGCGTGACCGGAATGCCGCCGCTCGATGCGCCGGTCATGGAAGGTACGGGCGACGAGACGCTCGACCCGGCTGCGAAGGAGCGGCTGAAAGCGCTCGGATATGTCGAATGATCGCTGCGCCGGCCGGGCTGGCCGCAGCGATCACGATTGTGGCTAGACGCTCAGAGATGGTCGCACTGGCCGCACAGCAGCTTCGGCTGGGACAGCTCGATGCTGCGCGATACGCCCTGGTCATCCGTGGCGAGTGCCACGGGCGGATCGAGCTTGGTGCCTTTCGCCTGATAGCAGCACTGGTGCAGGTCCGGCGGAGGCGTCCCGGCGCTGCCGGTCGCGGTGCAGTAGAGCGAGAATTTCTTGAGGTCGACGGTGCCGGCGGAAAGGATTTCGTCGCTGACGCTCAGACCTTCGGTCTTGACGAACTTCGTCGCGCTTACGTCTTTGACCTGCCAGCACTGATAGTCGCTGGCGCCCGTGCACTCTGCCGAGCCCACCTCGGAATCCGTACCGGACGGACAGATGAAGCACTCCGGGTTGTCGTGGTAGGGCGCGTAGCTGCCGGCCGCGCACGAGCTGCAGGACCCGTCGCTTTCGAGCGTCGTTCCCGGCGGACACTGCGCGTACGACATCGTGTACAGCGAGCCAGTGCTCAACTGATTGGCGGCGAGGACGAGAATCGGTTTTTCCGTTCCCGAGCCTGGCGGCAGCGTGCAGATGATCTGGTCGTCGGCGTCGCTGCCTCCTCCCTGGTCGCACGTTTCTCCGCCGACGATGACCTGCTTCGACGAGCCGGTCGGCCCGAAATAGGTACCGTTGATCGTCAGGGTATTGCCGCCGTTGCGCGCACACTCGGTGACGCTGCTGCCGTCGGCCGCCGTCGTGCAGCCGATCACGCTCGTGATCTGCGGAGCGGCGTAGCTGAGAGCCGGCAAGTCGAGACTCGACAAGCCCGCATTGTCGACGATGCGTACCGGAACGGACTTGCCGCTGCCGGGAGGCAGCGTGCAGACAACCTGCTGGGCGTCGGCAGCGGTGACGGGGCATTCCGAGCCGCCGACGTAAACATGGCTGCCTACAGCGCTGAAATTGCTTCCCTGGATCGTGATCGGGATATTCCCGGCCGTCGGGCAGTCCGTCGTGCCGGTGCTTCCAACGGTGCAGCCCTGCACGGAGCTGATGTCCGGCGCCGCGTATGCGACCGACGCGGACAAACCGGCGAGCAGCAACGCTGTTGTGAGGAATGAGGTGGAACGTAGTGAGAAAGCGGACGTGCGATGCACGGAAAGGCAAAGGTTCGGCATTCGATTTCCCCGTGTGACTTGCCGCTCGATCGTGACCGATGATTCGGTCTCCCTCGATCCGCGGGCCCGCGGAGTATGACGGTTCGGCTGCGTCTGTGGCAAGCCTTCAAGGCTCCAAATCGCGAAGGGCCGCAGCAATCGCATCGCGATCCTTTTCATCGGCGGGCGCAGTGTCGAGGTAACCCTGCCATGCCCGGATCGCGTCGCGCCGCGCATCGGGCTGCCAGCGCGCGAGCTTCGAAGCAGCGAGACCGAGATTTTTTGCGACGTACCATGGCGGGGGCCACGGCCACTCGGCCGCAGCCTGGAGAAGCGCATCACGGGCCTTAACAAACATTTCACGGGATTCGCCGACCGCCATCGCACGATCGAGCAGCCAGACGCCGCGCGAATGAACGATTGCGCGATAATCCGTCAGGACGACATGTTCCCATGTGCCGGGCGGATAACGGGTTTCATCGGGACGGGCGTTTGCGGCAAGCGGCGCGAGCGTCGAATCGGACGCTACCGCGGAAATCATCTCCTCGCGGAAATCGCCCCTCGAAAGCACGTGAAGGCTGATTCCATCCGGAACCAGCAGGTAGCCCGCAGACCAGCTCGTATCGCCCTGTTTCACGCCCGGATAGACGTGGATCGAGCGCACCGCGCGGTTCGCCTCGACGAACGACTTCATGTCGAACGCGTTCACCTCACGCGGGTGGTACATGCGTCCTGGAAATACGAGATCCGCGTGCTCCGTTCGTGCGCGCTCGATGTACCAGGGCTTGGTCATCATCTCCTGGTCGAGAACGATGACGTCCGCCCGCACGCCTTCGCACACCTGCACGTAGCGTGAGGCGTTGCTGATCAGGTCGCCGTACGTGAGCAGCAGCGCATTGGGTGGAAGGCCGGCGAGAATGGCGCGCCCATATTCTTCGACGAAGTGGTTCCGGCTCTCGTCGTGCGATGAAAAATTGGTCGCGAGCTGGATTGCAATGAGCGCGACCGCGGACGCCGTGACGATCACGCGTCCGATCTCGCTGCGCGCCGGAAGAAACGCCCGGAGGCGGGCGAGCCCGATGCCGGCAAGCACGAAGGCGACCAGATACGGCTGCTGCCAGAAGCGTGACGTGATTGCGCGATAGAACGGATCGCCCAGCGGGAGGTTCGCCATCAGTGCGAACACGCCGACGGAGAAAGTGAGGGCTGCGGCGAGGAGTGCGATGAAGCGACGTCCGGGCGCCGCAGCCGACGCGGGTCGCAGCAGTGCCACGACCACAAGCACCGGACCGATCCATAGCGAGCCGCTCGCGAACGATCCGGCGAACGCCGCAAGATGCTTTGCAAAGCCGAGCGCTCCGACCGGAGCATTGCCGCTGAGTCCGAACGTGCCGTAGTCGCGCCGGAGCAGCACGTCGAAGAAACCCGCGACGGTCGACGGATCACCCCACGACAGCGTCGTTGCATGCCGCGCCGCCAGCGGCAGGTACAGATACGGCAGCAGCCCGGCCACCGAGCAGGCGGCAAGCACCGCCAGCTTCCTGGGACGAAGAACATCGCCGCGCGAGACGATCCCCATCCAGGCAGCCACCGGAACACAGACCAGAACGAACGTGTGGTGGTTCGAAAGCCCGAGCCCCGCAGCAAACGCGATCAGCCTCGCGTGCCTGTCGTCCGGCGCTTCACTCCAGCGCAGCACGAGCCACAGCAGCAGCGCGACGAACAGGTTGTTCAGCGCGAAGACTTCGGCCTGCGTGGCGTACGTCCAGATGAGCGGCGAGAACGCGAAAAGAAGCGCGGCCGCCGCTGCTGCGGCAGTGTCCCTCGAGAAGCGCCGGACGATCGCGAACAGCAGCGTCGCCGCGCCGGCATCGCAGACCGCCGACAGCAGGTTGACGCGCCACGCGATCGAGCCGGACGGAAGCCACGTGAACGCGTGCGCGAGCATCGTGTAGAGCGGATACCCCGGCGCATGCGCGACCCCGAGCTTCCATGCGACGAAGACGAGCTCGCCGGAATCGCCGCCGGAGACCGTCGGATGCAGCGTCCGGAGGTAAACTGTGAGGCACGCGAGGAAGATGACGAGTTGCACGTGGAATCCCGGGCGCCGTCTGACCTGAATCCAACGGCAAGTTCCAGCAGTTGCAGCCGGAGCTCCGACGGTGAACCGCATTGCGGGCAACGCAGCCCAAGGGCCGCCGCCGTGGACCGGCTGCTTCCGTGGATGGAAACACACTGGTAGCGTGCCCAGAGGTCGCGCTCGGGTTGTCCGTTCCGGACCACGTCGATGCTGAGGCCAAAGAGGCACCGAATGACCGGCTTGCTCATTCACGCGGTGATCGGACTCGGAACCGTCGCGATTTTCTTCTGGGCGAATGCCTACCTCTATCGACGCGACTGGCCTGGTTCATCCATGAGTCCCCTCGAGGCACTGTGCTACGTGCTGGCAATCGGTTCGGTCGTGGCCGGCTGGTACTTCAATACGAAGTACATGTTCACGTACCCCGCGGAAGGAAGCTGGGTACATTTCACGAAGATGCTGTTCGACAACCCCGCGGCCGGATCCGTCGGTCAGGACATCATCATCACCAACGCCATCCTGTTTCCGATCTGGACGATCGTCGACGGCTCCCGCCACGGGCTGCGGCACACATGGATCTACGTGACGATGAGCATGTTCACGAGCTTCGGATTCGCGATGGGCCTTTATCTGGCCGCGCAGGAACGCCAGGTGCGCTGGCTCGCGAGGCCGCAATGAGCATGGAGGCCGAATACGACGTGATCGTGATCGGTGCCGGCCACAACGGCCTTGCCGCCTCGGCGCTGCTGGCCGGCCGGGGGTTTCGGGTCCTCTGTCTCGAGAAGAATGCGTACGTCGGCGGTATGGCCGGCACGCGCGAGATTCTGTCCGGCTGCCGCAACGACGTCGGCGCAAGCCTCCTGTTCCCACTCGCCAAGGGTCTCGAAGAGGAGCTCGAGCTGAAGCGGTACGGCGTCGAGTTCATCGACCTTCCAATCATGGCGACCAACCTCAACTCCAAGGCTTCACCGCCGGCGATCTTCTACTCGAATCCGCTTCGAATGGCCGTCTATGTCCTTCGACATTTCGGAGTGCGCGCGATGGTCGGGTTCGTGCGCCTGATGGCGTTCTGCAAGTACCCCGCAAGCCTGATGCATCGTTTCACGCCGCGCAGCGTGCCGCCGACGCTGGCCGAGCTGCTGGCGGCCGCGCCGAACGCGGGCAGACGCCGGCAGATCGAGCTCGCGTTCAATGGCAGCGCGATGGATCTCGTCAATCGCTTCCTGCCGGACGAGAAACGCCATCGGACGCTGCGCGCGCTGGTTGCATTCGCCGCGGTGCAGTCGACCTACAAGGGGCCGTTCACGCCCGGAAGCGCGCTGTGCCTCGTCTACACGTTCGCGCAGAACGACGGCGGCGGTCTCATGCGCCGCGTGAAGGGCGGCATGGGATCGCTCTCGGAAGCGCTGCGCCGTTCGATCGAAGACAAGGGCGGGGAAGTGCGATTGAAGTCGCCCGTGCGCCGTATCCTCGTCGAAGACGGTCGTGCAGCCGGCGTCGAGCTGAAAGACGGCCGGCGCCTGACGGCGCGCGCGGTGGTATCGAACCTCGACAAGCCGGCCACGCTGTTCGGCCTGGTCGGCCGCGAGCATCTCGACGGCGACTCGGTGAAGCGGATCGAGAACATCGAGCACCGCGGTGCGTACGTGCACCTGCTCCTCAAGCTCCGCCGCCTGCCGGCCTACGGCCCGCCGTTCGAGCACCTGAACGACGATTCGCACACGCACTTCAACACCACGCTGGTTCCGGATCCGCACCTCCAGCAGGCGAGCTTCGAAGCGTGCGTGCGCGGCGAGGTTCCCGAGAACCCGCCGATCGCGATCCAGATTCCGACGGTGATGGATCGCTCACTAGCGCCCGACGGATTCCATATCGCGACGACCTACGGATTCTTCTTTCCGTGCGAAGCCGCGAGGGAAGACCGCGGTCGACTTCGCGACGAGATGGCCGAGAGAATCCTCGATCGCCTGAGCGAGTTCCTTCCCGACCTGCGCGAGTGCATCGTCGAGAAGGCGGTATTCTCGTCCGATCATTTTGCAACGATGCAGGGAGCGACCAACGGGGACTTCACGCACGGACTGATTCATCCGGAGCAGATGATCGGCGGACGACTGCTGATGGCCGGGTCGGCCCACGCCACTCCGGTCCCGGATCTGTTTCTGTGCGGAGCGTCCTGCCATCCCGGCCCGGGCGTCACGTTCCTGCCCGGTTACGGTGCGGCGTACGAGGTCGCCGCCGCGCTCGAACGTGCGCAGCGACCGGCGGCTCGTGCCGCGGCATAGGGTCGTCAGCGTTTGCGCGCGCGCAGCTTGCCGTCGGAGTTCCTCGAAATGCTCTGCTCGTCGTAGCTGCCGTCGAAACAGGCGGCGTGTCGCACCTGCACCTGCGCGCGAAGCGGCAGGTTGAGCTGCGGCGTCGGCAGCAGGAGCTGGCCGCTCGTGAGACCCAGTCCCGCAGCCTTCATTGCAACACTGGCCTTACCATTGCCGCCCGCCTGCAGCGTCATCGAGGTGATACCGCCGGCGAAGCCATACTCGTCCTTGTATTCGAAGCTGCCGTCGTCGAGACGGTGCCAGCACGGGAAGCCGAAATTTTGGCAGTAAAACCCACCCGGGATGATCGACTGGAAAATCAGGACCGGTGCCGGACCCGATTCGTCGAAAAGGCAGAACCCGACGTCATCGTCCACATCCGGACGGCCGAGGTCCAGGTCGAGAGTCTCCGCTCCCCTCTTGTACTGCCACCGAAGCTTGTCCCCGGAGCTGCTGTCACGCTTGTCGAGCTGCAGCTTCGTCGACGATTGCTCGATCTCGCCGCGGCAGTCGTTGCGCGGAGCGGCCACACAGCCGCCGGCTCCGTCGCAGATCGAGCAAACCGGGCAGTCGAGCTCCTGCTCGACGACGCAGCTTCCCGCACTGCAGACGGAAATGACCGTACAGGGATCGCCGTCGTCGCAAAGGGTCCCGTCGGGGTAAGGCGCGCAGTCGTCGCCCGTGCAGTGAGTGCACGAGTCGACGACACAGTTGCCGTTGTCCAGCACGGCGCAGCGGTAACCGAACTCTTCATAGTCGAAATCGGCGCAGACCATGCCGCCCCACCCGTAGCCCGTGCCACTGCCGCTGTACCTCAGGCCGGACGCGGCCGCCTGTCCATGAAAGTCGTCGGCGTGGCAGACGCCCCCGGCGTTCGGCGTCGATACATCGAAGACGCCGCTCAGGCTGTCGATGGTTCCGACGTAACCGACGCTGCCGTCGCTGTGGTGCTTGAATGTGATCGTGCCGTTGTGCTGTTCGATGTCGGCTTCCTCCAGGAAGGGACCGAGATCCGTGTCGAGGTAACGCAGCCAGCGCCCGCTCAGATCGATGCAGGAACCGATCGGTGACCCATTGCCGCAGACGCCGCCGCTGCAGGTCTCACCGCTCGTGCATGTGTCGCCATCGTCGCAAGCAGAACCATCGACCGAAGGCGAGCAGACCAATGGTTCTCCACTGCAGCTGTAGCAGGGCTCGACCTGGCAGGACGCGTCGCAACCGTCGCCATCACTGCTATTGCCGTCGTCGCAGTCGCAGCGCGTGAGCAGCAGGTGGTAGTTCTGATACGTACCGGTGCAGTCGCCTCCGTAGAACTCGATACTGCCGTCGAGTGATCGCCCGTCGGGCAGGAGCCGGAACGTCAGCTCCGCGATGCAAGGGGCACCGTTGGTGAAGGCGTTCACCTGGGAGCCGGAGAAGGTGCCGTCGAAGGGATAGGTCGGGTAGGGGTCGAGGACGATTTCGACCGAATTGCCGTCCTGTTGAATCTCCGCGAAAGGACCCCAATAAGAAGGCTCGATCCGCCAGCGTCCCGTAAGGTCGGCTGCCGCCGCGGGAACGGCAGTAGCGAGGGCAAGAACTACGATCAGGCCGCGAAGCTGGGGTCGTCCGGCCATGACACAGCGATATGGGCTGGCGCGGGCCCCGTCAAGGCAAAGTCTCCGTCTGGCGGGCTCCGCCCGGGCCCCCGGCCACCTCAGATCTGTTCCGGCACGCTGCGGATAGCGCCGCACGGACATTCCTCCACGCATAGCCCGCAGCCTTTGCAGAAATCGTAGTTGAACTGATAGCGCAGCCCTGGCCCGAGTTTCACGACCGCGTTGTCCGGGCAGACGCCGTAGCAGTTGTCGCATTCGAAGCAGTTGCCGCACGAAAGGCAGCGGCGCGCTTCGAACTGCGCGGTCTCTTCGTCGAGACCGCCGACGACTTCGTCGAACGTCGACTGGCGGCGAACGCTGTCGAGCAGCGGTGACTTCGAGCGCGGGGCGTCGGAGTAGTACCACGTGTTGAGCTTGTCGTAGCCCGCGAGCTCGGGGGTCGCGGGATGGATCCACGTCGCGCCGCGCAGCCACGCGTCGATGTGCCTGGCCGCAAGCTTGCCGTGACCGATCGCGACGGTGACCGTGCGCTCGCCGGGAACCATGTCGCCGCCGGCGAAGATGCCGTCGTGTCCCGTCATCATCCGGTCGCTCACCTTGACGACGCCGTCTTCGATCTGGAGACCGGGGACGCCGTCGAGAAGGGACAAGTCCACGTCCTGGCCGAGCGCGAGCACGACCGAATCGGTGCCGAGCGTTTCGAGCTCACCGGTTCCGACCGCCTTGCCGTTTTCGTCGAGGCGCATCTTTTCGATCGTGATCGACGCGTCGTTCGCCTGCGTGATCGTCGACAGCCATTTGACGAGGACGCCTTCGGCCAGCGCTTCCTCGAGCTCGAAATCGTGCGCGGGCATGACCTCGCGCGTGCGGCGGTAGACGATGACGGACTCTTCGGCCCCGAGCCTGCGCGCGGTGCGTGCGACGTCGAGCGCGGTATTGCCGCCGCCGTAAACCACGACGCGCCTTCCGAGCAGCGGCTGGTCCCCGGTCTCCATGCTTCGAAGCACCGCCACTGCGTCGAGCATTCGTGCCGCGCTGCCGGCCGGAATGTAGGCCCGTTTTGCGATATGCGCACCGACCGCAAGAAACACCGCATCGAACGCGCCGCGCTCTTTGGCCTCGAGCACGTTCGTCACCTTCGAGTTCAGCTCGAGCGTGACGCCGAGATCGGCAATGCGGTCGATCTCCGCGTCGAGGACGTCGCGCGGCAGGCGATACTTCGGAATTCCGAAGCGCATCATGCCGCCGGCAAACGGTCCGGCGTCGCGGATCGTGACCGAATGGCCGGCTCGGGCCAGCTGGTACGCGGCCGACAGCCCGGAAGGACCCGCGCCGACAACCAGCACGCGTTTGCCGCTGAACGTCGCCGGCTGTTCGAATCGCCAGCCGCGGCGCAGCGCTTCGTCGCCGAGGAAACGCTCGGTCGCGTTGATGCCGATCGCCTCGTCGAGCTGTCCGCGATTGCACGCGGTTTCGCACGGGTGGTAGCAGACGCGGCCCATCACAGCGGGCATGGGATTGTCGACGGTAAGCTGCTTCCATGCGCTGTGGTAATCGCCGGCTTCGGCGTGAAACAGCCAGAGCTGCACGTTCTCGCCGGCGGGGCATGCGTGATTGCACGGCGGGAGACGGTCAATGTACTCGGGCCGCACCGTTCGCCACGTGCCGGTGTGGTTCGCAAGGCTCGACCCGGGATCCAGCGTGATCGCGAAAGGCTTGCGCATCACGCGTCCTCCCTTCGCCGGCCTTGCTCGCGCGGTTCATCGGATAGCAACCCGTAGCGTTCGATGTTGCGATCGGCCTGCTGCTGGATCAGGTCGAGGATGTCGCGGCGCGGGTGGTCGCCGAACAGATGCGCGAACCGGTGCTGCGGCCGCAGGTAGTCGTCGACGGGAAGCTTGCGGCGGATCTTCGAGACTGCCGTGACTTCGCCGTGTTCGGCTTCGAAGACCGGAAACAGCCCGGTTTCCTTCGCAAGCCGGGCCATCCGCACGGTGGCTTCCGAGCCATGGCCCCATCCAAGCGGACACGGCACGAGAATGTGGAGGTAGCGGGCGCCGCGGAATTCCATTGCGCGCCGCACCTTGGCTTCGAGGTCGTGAAGGTCGGCCACGGTGGCCGTCGCGACGTACGGGATGTCGTGCGCCATCGCGAGGCGCGGCAGGTTCTTGCCTTGTCCGAAGCGATTCCCCGCGCGGTCACCGATCGGCATCGTCGTGGCGGTGCGCGCCGCCGGCGGCGTCGCCGACGAGCGCTGCACGCCGGTGTTCATGTACGCTTCGTTGTCGTAGCAGATGTAGAGAACGTCGTCGTTGCGTTCGAACATTCCCGAAAGGCAGCCGAAGCCGATATCGGTGGTGCCGCCGTCGCCGCCTTGCGCGACGACGCGCACGTCCTCGCGACCCTTGACGCGCATGGCAGCAGCGACGCCGGTCGCGACCGCGGCCGCATTGCCGAACAGCGAATGGATCCACGGAATCTGCCACGATGTTTCCGGATACGGCGTCGAGAAGACTTCGAGGCATCCGGTCGCGTTGACCGCGATCATCTGTCGCCGCGTCGCTTCCATCGCGGCATCGATTGCGTAGCGCGCGCCGAGCGCCTCGCCGCATCCCTGGCATGCGCGGTGCCCCGAATTCAGCGAGTTGGTGCGTCGCATGTTCGCCTGCACGCTGCGCTGGTCCTCCGGAAGCAGGCGATTGCCGACCGTGAACGTTCCGGTCTGGTAGAAGCGTACGGGCTGGTCGCTCATTTCCGTTCTCCACGCATGGCTCAGACGACCTTCGTGGCGGCGAGGCCGCGGCTTCGAAGCACGTTCTCGGGAATCGGGCCGGAGCGTCGCTGCCCGCGCTCCAAAGCAAGCACTTGTCCGACGGAATCCTCGTCGAGATCAAGAAAGGTCGTCGAATCGAGGCGGCCGCTCGCGGCTTCGGTAAAGACCCGGCGAAGCGATTCGCGCGTGATCGCGCGGCCACCGAGTCCCGCGATGACGGTCCGCAGGTCGTCGCTCGCGCCCGTCCAGGATGCAGCGACGTTGTTCGAAACGATGCCACCCATGCCGACCGCAAGGCTTTTCTCGAGCACGACGACGCGCTTCGCATGCGACAGTGCGGCGCGCATCGCAGCAGCCGGCCATGGCCGGAAACACGAGATGCCGACCACGCCGATCGAAACCCCTGCGTCGCGCATTTCGTCGATGGTGTCCTTGATCGTTCCGAGCACCGAGCCCATCGCGACGACCACGAGCTCCGCGTCTTCGGTGCGATAGGAACGCACGAGCCCGCCGCTCGTGCGGCCGAAGACGCTCTGGAACTCACTCGCCCACTGCGGGATCAATTCGAGCGCCTGCTTCTGTTTGACGTGCGCGAGGTAGCGCACCTCCATGAATGCTTCCGGTCCGACCATTGCTCCGATCGAAACCGGCTCGGCGGGATCGAGCACCTGCCGCGGCTGGTACGGCGGCAGCCACGCATCGACCTGCTCCTGCGCCGGCATGTCGATGCGCTCGACCGCGTGCGTGAGGATGAATCCGTCCATGCACACCATGACCGGCAGCGACAGCTCCTCGGCGAGGCGGAAAGCCTGGATGTGAAGATCGAGCGCTTCCTGGTTGTCTTCGGCGAACAGCTGGATCCAGCCGCAGTCGCGCTGGCTCAGCGCGTCGCTGTGATCGTTCCAGATGTTGATCGGTGCTCCGATCGCACGATTGGCGACCGTCATGACGATCGGCAGACCGAGGCCGGCTGCGTTGTATACGGCTTCGGCCATGAACAGCAGGCCCTGGCTGGCAGTCGCCGTGTAGGCCCGCGCGCCGCCGGCCGACGCGCCGATTGCGACCGACATCGCTGCGAATTCGGATTCGACGTTGATGAACTCGCACGGCGCGAGCGTGCCGCTGTCGACCATTCGGCCGAGCCCCTCTACGATGTGGGTCTGCGGAGAGATCGGATACGCGCAGATCACCTCCGGCCGGCAAAGAGCGACAGCCTCGGCAACGGCAGCCGAGCCTTCAACCTGCTTGAGCATGCTCGTTCTCCCGATGCCGTGCTTCGACGAAATCGTAAGCGGCGGTGGCGGCGGCGACATTCGCGTCGGCGATGCGCGTGCCGAAACGTTCCCGGATTGCCGAGCAGACCGAGTCGAGCGCAATCCGTCTGGTCGCCGCCGCCAGCGCACCGAGCAGCGCGGCGTTCGGCAGCGGCTTGCCGACATACGTGAGCGCAAGCTCGGTCGCCGGCACCGTGGCCACTGTTCGGCTTGCCGCGAAATCCTCGAGTCCGAGCTCGGCGACCGCGCGGGAAGTATTGATCAGCACGAAACCGTGCGGCGCGAGGCCGCCAAAGACATCCACCTGGTGCAGCAAGGTCGGATCCTGGATGACGACCGCGTCCGGCGAGAGGATGGGCTCGCGCAGGCGAATGGGTTTGTCGTCGAGCCGGCAAAACGCGACGACGGGCGCGCCGGTGCGCTCCGAACCGAAGCTCGGAAACGCCTGCGAGTGCCGTCCCTCGCGAAAAGCGGCGACCGACAGCAGCTCGGCCGCGGTTACGACGCCCTGGCCTCCTCTGCCGTGAAAACGTACCTGGTACATCTGCGGTCTGCGCTACGGCGCGTCAGCTCCCGACGGCCGCGGCTTGCTCACCGGCGAATTCCCCGGCCGTCGCAGGCCACGCGGTTTCCACCGCTTCGTCGGATGAAACCGAACGCAGGCGCGCGCTTCGCGCCACCGGCAAACCCGCCAGCGTGCAGAGCTGATCGAACTCGCGCTGCAGGCACTCGACCAGATCGTGCAGGTCCGGGACGACGTCGCGATCCGCACTGAAGCCCCAGCACAGCTTGCCGTCGTAGCTGAGCAGCGCGATCCCGACTCCCTGATGACCGAACAGCGGCACCAGCGGATAGCTCTGGACCATCTGCGAACCGAGCAGGTAGAGCGGCAGCTGCGGACCGGGGACGTTGGTGACGACGATGTTGTACGCGCGCGAGCTCTCGATCATCGACGCGAACGTCGCGAGCATCGGCGGGTACACTTCGTCGGCGATGGTTTCGAGCACTTCGGTGCCACGCACCGGTGCGCCGTCCTTGTGGCTGCGCGTGAAGTCGCGAATGCGTTGCAGGCGCTTGCGCCTGTCGGGCTCGCCGACCGGCAGGTCGGTCACCATCGCCGATACGAAGTTTCCTCCGGCCGCGCCGCGCTGCGAACGTTGCAGGCCGACGGGGCAGAACGCGCGGAACACGAAGCCGGGATCCAGATCGATGCTGACATCGCGATTCGTGAGATAGTTGCGCAGACCGCCGCTGACGACGGCAAGAACCACGTCGTTGACCGTCCCCCCGAGACGATTCTTGACGGCTTTGACGGTGTCGAGGTCGAACGTCAGCCAGTCGAAGCGACGATGACTTCCGATCGCACGATTGAGCCGCGTCTCCGAGCCCGGCTGCAGCGCTGCCGTCGTCGTCTCGATGAGCGCCGAAGCGAGGTCGCTCACGTTGCTCCATGCGCCGGCAGGATCGGTGACCAGCGATCGTGCGATGCGCAACGGCAGCATCATCCGCCGGATCGCAGCGTCGCGCATCAGGCGTGAGCGCGACGGAGTCGGGCGCGGCCGCCAGCGGTGCGGCTCGCCGAAAGGCGTGTCGGGACCGGGCTCGAGCAGCACGGCCATCAGGTCGGCGCCGGCGAGTCCGTCGATCATGCAGTGATGGGTCTTGGCGATCAGCGCGAAGCGGTCGTTCTCGAGTCCCTCGATGACCCACATTTCCCAGAGCGGCTTGCCGCGGTCGAGCTGCTGCGAGTTGATCCATCCCGCCAGGCGCTTGAGCTCACGATCACAGCCCGGGCGCGGGATGCTGAGGTGGCGAACGTGATAGCGGATGTCGAACTGCGCGTCGTCGACCCAGACCGGATGGCCTTCGATCGGGATGTGGGCGATGTGCTGCCGGTATCGCGGGATCAGGTGAAGGCGCGATTCGACGTAAGCGCGCACGCGCTCGATGTCGATTCCGCCGTCGGCCGCCCGCAGCGGCCCGACGTCGAAGACGCACGTCGCTCCGACGTGCATGTGGGTGTTGCGATCCTCGATGTCCAGGAACGATCGATCGAGCGCGGACAGGCGCGAATAGCTGGCCATGGGTTTTCCTCCACCTTCTGATTCAGCGCTCTGCCGGCCGCTGGGTGACCGGAGGCCCGGCAGAACTGGTCAGTGCAAGCCTGGTCGGTGGTGGAAAGAGCAGTAAACATGCCACGCGGCGGATGGCGTCAGGACATCGGAATTCGCCGGCGCGACCGCCTGGAAATTCCCAGATCCGCAAAGCCGCCTCGGGACATCTTCAGAATGGAGAAATACGGGACGCGGAGCGCCGAGGCGTGCCCGCCCTTATGACGCCGGCACCGGCGGCCGGGAGTACCGGGCGCGAGCCGGCCTGCACGCGCAGGCCGGCTCGCCGCGTCAGCTACGGCACGGTTGTGGTCGTAGTCGTGGTGGTCACGTCGATGTCGGCCGGCGGACACGGATAGCCGGGGAACTGGAAGCACATCAGCTCGTCCACGATCGCATCGGCGGTGGTATCCACGCACGCCGTCAGCTGATCCATCGTCGTGACGGCAGCGCCCGGGCACGTATCGCTTTCGGGACAGTTGTCCCACCACGTCAGTGTCTTGGGTCCGGGAGTACACGTCAGGTCGACGTCGCAGGTCTTGCCGAGCTGAACCGTGCACCCGACGGTCGCTTCGCACGTTGCCTGGTCGGCAGCGACCATGCACGAGTTACCCGTGCCGCAGCGGCAGCAGAAGCCCGCCGGGCCCGGCTGCGGAGTGCGGTTGCCGCCGCACTTCTTGTTGATCATCGCGACTTTCGAGGCTTCGATTTTATCGAGGAGAATCGCCGACGTCGGATACTGCGTGCACGTGCCCGCCAGGCAGGTTGTTTTCGTGCAGCCTTTGATGAGGCACGACTCGACGACCTTCTCGCGCTTCAGAAGATATTTGGTGGCGGCTTTGCCGAGCCCCTTCTGGCAGTCGTTCTCGCCGGTGTCGCCGAGATCATGCTGATCGGGCAGCGGGGTGGTGCAGTCGAGATCCGAACACACGGGAGACGTCTCGCCGAGATCGCCGCCGCAGACTTCGCTGGCATGCGACGCATAGACAATCGCGAGGAACTCCGAGAGCTCGGCGCCTTTCCAGCACTTCATGCATTCGGTGAACTGGTCGACGGTGGTCACGGGCAGCGCCGCGCACTCGCCCTCGCGTCCTTGCGTTGCCGCTTCATACGCACAGTCCGACCGGTAACCGAGACCGGTGATCTGCGCGACGGACGTGCATGCCGCAGCGATCTTCGCCTTCGCAATGCCATTGGCTTTGACGATCGCCGCATTGGTGACGGCATCGGGACATGCATTGCCCGCGAGCGAAAGCTTGTTCTCGTTGTTGAGGCATTTCGAATGCGCCTTGAGGTAGGTTTTCTTGTACTTCGCCAGTGCTTTGACGATGGCGATCTGGCACGGATCTGTGACCTGTGCGGATGCTGCCAGCGGTGAAACCATCAGAGAGACGGCAATCGCGGTTGAGAGAATATATTTCGATACGGACATGAGAGCTCCTCCTTCCGGGAAAGAACGGCTGGCCGGTAAAGAACGGCCGGCGCGCTTCCCGGTTTCCTGCGCCAACTCGACGGTAGGGCCTCGGCTTGAAACGGGTCAAGGAGTGCGTCGGAGGTTTCGAACCGGATGGGGGCGTTTTGGAAATTCTGCGCCGGAAATCGTGAAGAGTTCAGCCTGGCCGTGGATCGCGGCCTAGTCGATCGCCGCCTATCCGCAACGGTCGATCGTGCACTCGTTCCTGCCGGCTCGCCGGCAGAGGTAGATGCGGGGAGGAAGCACTGCTTCCTCCCCGTATTTTCGAGCTACTTGACCGCCGCCTTGAACGACGTCAATCCGTTGGACGTTTCGGTGCCCGGCACGAACTCGCTGCTCCAGCAGGTACCGGCACTGTTGTGAAGCTGTACGACGACGCTCGGGTTCTGGTTGAAATAGATCGGATCGACCGGACCGGGCAGAGTCAGGTTCACGCCCGCGGCCGAGAACTTGACCTTGGTCTTGCCGCCATCTCCCGTCTTCAGCGATATCTTGGTGGCGCCGTCCGAACTGCCCGCCGGGTCCTTGTACGAGAACCCCTTCGGATCCTTGCTGGTCCACAGCGAAGCGGACGGATCGACGACGACCGATACGGCAAGCGACGGCACCGAGCTCGCCATGTCGTACACGCAGAGCGCATATGTTGTCGCGTCGCGCGGATCGTCCAGCGTAGTCTGGCTGAAGAATACGCCCTTGCCCCATTGCCACGAGAGCTTGTCCTTTGCGGGATCGGCAGAGTCCGTGATTGAGATCTTGACCTTCGGAGCCAGCAGGCAGTCGAAGGGATCGGACGGGGCAACTTCGTTCACGCAGCCTGCGTCCGGGTCGCACGAATCCTTCGTGCACAGGTCGGTGTCGGCGCAGGCGTCGGAAATGTCGACACCGCAGACGCCGCCCTGGCAGACATCGTCGGTGCAGGCGTTGCCGTCGCTCGCGCACGGGCCGCCGTCGGGCTGAGTGACGTCGACCGGGCAATTCGTGGAAAGGCCGGTGCACGTCTCCGCGATATCGCAGGCTCCGACCGCGGGACGACACGGAGTGCCCACGGTTGCTGCGTTGTCCGCCGGACAGTTCGCAGACGCGCCGGAGCAGGTTTCGGCGGCATCGCAGATGTCTGCCTGACCGCGACAGATCGTCGAGGAATCGAACGTATCGGCAGGACACGTCGTGCTGGCGCCCGTGCAGTTCTCAGCGACGTCGCAGATGCCTGCCGACGCGCGACAGGTGGTGGCCGACGACGCGGCGCTGTCGGCCGGACAGGCAAAGCTCGCGCCGGTGCATTTCTCGGCGGCATCGCAGATGCCTGTCGACGTGCGACAGGTAATCGTCGACGCCGCGGGGCTGTCGGCCGGGCAGGCCCCGCTGGTACCCGAGCAGCTCTCGGAGGCGTCGCAGAGGCCGGCGGACGGGCGGCAGATCGAGGCCGCCGTCAGGAACGTGTTGCCCGGACATGTCGCGCTTGCGCCGGTGCAGTTTTCAGAAGGATCGCAGACGCCGCTCGAGTTGCGGCAGAGCACGCTCGATGCGCTGAAGCCGTTGGCCGGACACGACGAGCTGGCGCCCGTGCATTTTTCCGCGGCGTCGCAGATGGCCGTTGAGCTGCGGCACGTGGTGGTGCTGGCCGCGAACGTGCAGGAAGAAGTGCAGCACGACGGCGCGGGCCCGTTGCCGGCGCCGAGGTCGCACGACTCGCCGGCCTGCACCACGCTGTCGCCGCAGGAAGTCAGGTTGTAGCCGATCACGTCCACCTGACGGATATCGACCGCCGACAATGCGTTCAGCACGCCGCTGCTGCTGAACGCGTTGAACGCGTCGTTGGTGCCGCCGGCCCAGTCGAGGATGTCGCCACCGTTTCCGGGGTTGTTGTAGGTCTTCAGGTTCGTCGTGCCGCCGTTGATCGAGAAATACACGTTCAGATCGACGAAGTTCATGCTTCGTGTCGCGGCGGCCTTGTAGCGAAAGAGGTCCGCAGGGTCGTAGTCCGGGGAACCGTCCAGGGCTTGGCCGGAGATTGCGATGCGTCCCATGATTTCGGTGATTTCGTGAAACGCGACGCCGATGAAATCGATTTTGCCGGGCACGGCGCGGTTGAGAGGATCGTACGTGTAGGTGAAGCCGGCGCCGAACGTGAAAGTGCCGTCGTTGGTCGCGTCACTCGCAATCAGGCTGAGAGCCTTTGCCTGGGCTCGGCTGACAAAGAAATGTCCGCCACTCGTCGGGTCCGAGACTCCGAGGCTTGCGATTGCGGCCGCATCGTCGGCGTCGCCCGGAGTCGCATCGCTGATCATCGTCGTTCGCATCGAAGCGTAGGTCAGTACTCCGAGAAGGCTGGTGCTGCTCTGCCCGAGCGTGCCCGTGCCGGGAACGGCCGCCATTGTGATGTTGATCTGGATCGGATCGCTGAAGGCCGCCGAGATCTGCGCCGCTGCATAGTCGAACGCGGCGTTGGCGGAAGTCACATCGGCCGGCGACAGGTTGGCGGCGACCGAAGCGTCGTTGGTCCTCACGATCGTGAGCGCCAAGGCGGACTGCGCACCAAGCAACACGAGGCCGACGGAGGCGAGATGACAGATGATTTTTTTCATGGCTTCCATACCCCACGGAATTTCCGCAGGGATTGATTGATGCGCGTGTATGGGAAGTCCCCCCGGACGCAGGTTTCGTATGCCTCTGGCGTCGCACAGGCAAGGGTTCGCGCATTTTAGGAGGTGCGTTGGCCGAATGACCAGTGGCGAATTTCACCTCCGGGCTGCCGCGTGTCGCCAGCAATTGTAGTTTCATCGGACTGAGCTACGGTCGGCAGTGCGGATGAAACCTCGCATGCATCTCGAACGTGCTCGCCGACTTACGGGTTCCCCCCGCCGATTCCCGGTTGTCCTGCACGCGGTCTTTGCGGCCAGCCTGGCCGTCGGATGCCATTCCGAAGACAAACCCGTCGCTGTGAAACCGGCCAACGTGCCCTCCGAGCATCCGGCAATGGCCCCGCCGCCCGCCGAGCGTGCCGCGACTGCGCCTTCCGAACAGCCGAAAGCGGCCGCACCAGCCCCTGACGCTGCCAGGATCGTGAAAGCCGAGCCTTCGCGGCCGGCCGCGCCGTCCCTCGCTGCTGCGCAAAAACTCGACGCACGCCTCGCGGCGGCCGCGAAAATGCCGAAGGAAGCGGCCGAGCCTGGTGCGCCTCCGAAGCTCAATCCCGACATTCCGATTCAGGATGGCGACCGCGCGCTTGTGGAAATCGAAGGCACGGTCTCCGACGATCTGCTGGATCAGGTGAAAGCGCTCGGAGGGACCGTCGTCAGCACGGCGGAAGCCGGCGACTCCGTTCGCGCGATGTTTCCGTTATCGCAGCTGGAAGCACTGGCGGGCCGACCCGACGTTCGATCGATTTCGCCGGCGACCCTCACCGTCACGAGAGGGGCCAGGACCAACCCCTAGCTCCGCGCGCTATCGGCAGAAGTCGATCGTGCAGTTGTTCCTGCGCGCGCGTCGGCAGAGCTTTACGCTCGACGGCAGCGCGCGGCCCTGCACGCATATCTTGGCGTCCGTATCGAGATTGGTCGTGCAGAGCCGCGCATCCGAGCAGTTGCCTTCGAATGGCTCGCACCGGTCCGGATCGCCATCGCCATCGAAGTCCGGGCACGCATTGAAGTCGTCGCCGCACAGCAGCTCAGGATCTTCCTGGCATGTGCCGAGCGCGCATTGGCCGGCGAAGGTCGTGCCGCCGCGATTGAAACAGAAAAGCTGGTCGATGCACTCGTCGATGCCCGGTCCGCCGGGAACTGCCGTTCCCGCGCACAGCCTGTTGCAGTCGTCGAACGACACGTCGACGAAACGCGACACGATCTGGTCGCAGGTTCCGCCTTCGCTGATCGCGCAATTGAGCGCCGTCGTGACCAGAGCGCGGAACAGCGAGCGTTCCTCGACGCCTCTGGCCTTCACGCAGAGCGCTTCGACTGCAGAGTCCAGGTTGCCGAGATCGGTCGAATCGATCCGCTGACCGCAGATGTCGAGTGGGCCGACCTGATCGAGAATCGTCTGCGTCACGTTGAGTCGATCGCGTTCGTTGCCGCTGTGGCCGCCCCAGAACGGCGGCTGGCGGCAGATCTCCACGCAGTCGTCCGTCGTCGTGCATCCTCCGGACGCGTCGCAGGCCGGATGCACGCAGTCGATGCCGTCGTTGTCGGGGCATCCGATCAGCGCATCGGTCGGGCACGATTTCGACGAGCCGCTGCAGACTTCCGCTGCGTCGCACGATGGAGAGACCGCCGGCCGGCAGACGAATCCATTCTGTCGCACGGCATCGTCGGGACACGACGTCGTTTCGCCGTCGCATCGTTCGGCGATGTCGCAGCTGCCCGCGGCCGGCCGGCAGATCTTGTCGGTGGTTGCGATCCTGTCTTCGGGGCACGTGTTCGACTCGCCGTCGCAGCGTTCGGCTGCATCGCACGGCGCGCCGGGTTCGCGGCATACCCTGGTGCTTTTGCGGTCGGCCGGACATTCGGTCGATTGCGGGCCGCAGAATTCCGCCGGATCGCAGATGCCCTGCGATATGCGGCAGAGCGCCCGCGAATGGCGATCGACCGGGCAGAATCCGCTTTTGCCGGTGCAGGTCTCGGCTACGTCGCATGGCCCCGCCTTTGCGCGGCAGAGCGTGCCTTTGTCGGCGAGGGTACAGTCGCTGCGGCAGCACGGGCCGCCATCGCACTCTTCTCCGTCCTGAATGACGTTGTTGCCGCATTCTTCCGCGACCCGGACGCACACCGAAGGATTGCCGGTGCACGCGTAGCCTTCCTCGACGACGCAGTTGGTATTGCAGCCGTCGCCGGAGACGTGGTTGCCGTCGTCGCACTTTTCGCTGGTGTTGATGTTTCCGTCGCCGCACGACGCGGCATTGGCCGGGTGGATGCCGGCGGACACGATGGCGGAAGCAACGAAGAGTGCGCGGGCAAGCGACAATGCGGTCATGACCTTCTCCCTTGCATCCACGCGTGGACCCGCGCCTCGCGCTCGTCAAGACGGCTCGTCGCTTGCTGTCGGTCGTGCTTCGCCGCGTCGCAGCGTGAAACGCCGCTGCGTGAGCACGTGCGTGGCAATGCGCTTCCGGATCGCCCCGCGCTCACCGACGGCATCCCGCAGAACGGTGAAACTCCGGCGATGATCAGATCAAAGACGGATCGAAGCGAAGACCACCGGCGCAGTGCGGCGACGCGTTGCGCCTCCCCGGATCTGGGGTGAACCATTCGCTACACAGTCCTTCCTTGCAGCGCCGCCGCGCTCGCGTAGCCTCCGCCGCCTTGAAAAACCTGCAGCAGGTCCTCGCGGCTCTCAATCCGGAGCAGCGCCGCGCCGTGACGACTACGGAAGGTCCGGTGCTCGTGCTCGCCGGTGCCGGTACCGGCAAGACCCGCGTCATCACGGTTCGCATCGCGTACCTGCTCGCGCGCGGGGTCGCACCCGAGTCGATCCTGGCGATGACGTTTACGAACAAGGCCGCGCGCGAGATGCGCGAGCGCGTCAGCGAGCTCGTCGGGCCGAAGAAGGCCAAGCTGCTGTTCGTCGGCACGTTTCACGCGTTCTGCATCGACCTGCTGCGCCAGTACGGAGACATGATCGGTCTCGGCCGCTTCACGATCAGCGACGGCTCCGACCAGATCTCGATCCTGCGCTCGGCCATGCGCGAGGTGAACGTGGCCGGCCAGGCGATGCAGCCGATGCAGATGCTGTCGCGCATCTCGCTCATGAAGGGCCGCCTGTCCTCGCCGGAATCCGCGCTCGCCGAAGCCGCCGATGACAAGGACGAGCTCGTCGCGCATGTCTGGAAACGCTACGACGAGCAGCTCCGCCGTTCCCGCTCGCTGGATTTCGACGACATCCTGCTGCAGGCGCTGGTCCTGCTGAAGAAGAAAGGCGGCCCCGGCGATGTGCTGCGCGAGCGCTACCGCTACGTCATGGTCGACGAGTACCAGGACACCAACGGCCCGCAGTACGAGATCGTGAATGCGGTTGCCGGCCGTCATCGCAACCTTTGCGTGGTCGGCGACGACGACCAGTCGATCTACGGGTGGCGCGGCGCCGACATCCGCAAGATTCTCAGCTTCGAGCGCGACTACAAAAATGCGGCCGTCATCAAGCTCGAGACCAACTACCGCTCGACCGAAGAAATTCTCGACGCGGCCAACAAGGTCATCCGCAACAACCCGAACCGTCACGACAAGACGCTGCGCTCGCACCTCGGGAAAGGAAACCCGGTGCGCCGCTATCTTGCGGTCGACGAGATGGACGAGGCCGGCACGGTGGTGGGCGAGATCCGCCGTCACGTCGACAGCAACGAGGCTGCGTGGGGCGACTTCGCGATTCTGTTCCGCACCGGCCCGCAGGCGCGCGTCTTCGAGGCCGAGCTGCGCGCGTCGAGGGTTCCCTACACGCTGGTCGGCGGAATGTCGTTCTTCGACCGCAAGGAGATCCGCGACATCGTCGCGTATCTCAAGCTACTGGTGAATCCCGACGACGAGATCGCGCTGCTGCGAGTCATCAACTGCCCGCCGCGCGGAATCGGAAAGGCTTCGATCGATCGCATTCTGCAGTTCTCTTCCGATCAGGGAATTTCTGTGTCGGCGGCGTTCGCGCGCGCCTCGACCGTTAAAGGTATTCCGCAGGCGACCGCCGATGCCTGCGCGGATTTCCTGCACCTGCTCGACAGGCAGCGCGGCCGCAAGGCTGCGCTTCAGACGCTGGTCACCGACCTCATCGAAACCGTGGCGTATCGGGGCGAAGTCGAGCGCAGCTATCCGACCGCCGAGCTGCAGGCGCAAAGGTGGAGCGCGGTCGAAGAGATCGTCAACTTTGCCGAAAACCACCAGCGCCGGAAGGCGAAGGACGCGAGCATTGCGACGTTCCTCCACGAGCTCGTGCTCGAAGCCAACGACGATCCGACCAGCGAGGATTCCAAAAGCCGCAACAGCGTCACGCTGATGACGCTCCACGCTGCCAAGGGGCTCGAGTATCCGCGCGTATTTCTCGTCGGCTGCGAGGAGGGACTCCTTCCGCACCTGCGCGCCGTCGCCGAAGATACGATCGAGGAAGAGCGGCGGCTTGCGTACGTGGGAATCACGCGCGCCCGCCACGAGCTGACGTTCACTCGCACCGAGACGCGTGCGCACTACGGACACCGCAAGCCGTCGATGGCGTCGCGGTTCCTGTATGAATTCAGCGGGGCCAAGCCGCCCGACGATTGGGTCGCAGCCGGCGAGGATCGGCCCGCGAGCGGAAAGCCGGCTGCGAAATCGGCGAAGACGAAGAGCAGGAAAACTGCGCGGGCGAAGACCGTGACGCGTCGCCGCGCCGCGCGCTGAGCGCAGCGCTCCGCCGCGAGTCGCCCGCGAAAGACGTCGATCGAAAGGTCAGGGCGGACTTGGACTGCACGGGTGATCCGTGCGAGTGCCCGCAGCATGCCAAGCGCGGCGGAGCCCGGAATCGTCCCTCGAGGGGTTTCGAAGAGTTTTGCGCAACCTCCGATTGTCTACAGGTTTGCGCTGCTGGGCGTGGCTCTTTGCGGTGTGGGTTGTCCGCTGATGCTCGTGCTTCCGTGGTACACGCCCTACGCGGTCAACTGGCCGGTGGCGATGTTTTCTTTTCTGTTTTTCGCCGTTTTTCTCTTCGTGAGCGTCTCGGCCGTGCGCCGCAGCGGCGACGTCATCGTCGTCGACGATGACGGGATCCGCTGCGACTCACCGGTTCGTCCGCCGGTATCGATCCGATGGGATGAAATCGGCGACGTCCACGCGGAGAACGTCATGCAGCGACTCGTGGTCTGCGATGTCACGGGGTTGCGCCGGATCACTGCGGAGTTCCATCTGCAGGATTTCGGCGTGCTGCGCCGCACCGTGTTCGAGCGGGCCGCGCGCTCTGATCGCGGAAGCCCCCGCATCTGAGAATCGGAAGACATCGTACACGCGCGACCCGCACCTGCGATGCGGATGACACGCCGGCCCGGTTCCGCGCTAGACTCCAGCCCATGACCGGCGAGCCTTGCAGCTCCCCCGCCCCGAATCCGATCCGACGCGGCGCGTGGCCGATGATCGTCGCCGTCCTGGTTCGCGCTGCAGCTCTCGCGGCGCTGCTTTTCGCATTGCCGAGGTGCGGCGGCGACGGTTCCGTCTGCACCGATCTCAACTCGAATCCACCGGACTGCGAGATCTGCAGCAACGGGCGCGACGACGACCTCGACGGCGACACCGATTGCGACGATAGCGAATGCGACGACGCGGGCGTCTGTCGCGACGAGAAGGCCGCGGACGCGGCGGTGACGACCTCGACTGTTACCGGCGGAATGTAACGGCGCTACTTCGTCAGGACGACATGCACGACGCGGTCCGTGGTGGCGTGCTCGGAACACTTGTAACCGAGGCTTACCATATCGATACCGGCAAAGAGCTGCTCGCCGCTCCCCAGAAGCACCGGGGAAATCACGAGGTGAATCTCGTCGATCAACCCGGCGGTGAGGTACTGGCGAATCGTGGCGACGCCGCCGCCGACCCGGACGTCCTTTCCCGCCGCTGCTTCCTTCGCGCGCTTCAGTGCGGAATGGATTCCGTCGGTCACGAAATGAAACGTCGTACCGCCCTCCATCGTGATGGGCTCACGCGCATGATGCGTCAGCACGAACACCGGAACGTGGTACGGCGGATTCTCGCCCCACCATCCTTTCCAGCTGTCGTCCGGCCACGGACCGCGCACCGGCCCGAACATGTTGCGGCCCAGGATCCACGCGCCGAGGTTCTCGAATCCGCGCGCAGCGAAATCGTCATCGATGCCTTCGCGTGCGACCTCGCCGCCGGGCAATGACCCTTCGACGTCGCCGACCATCTGCCGGAACGTCTTCGTGCCAAGGACCCAGTCGTGCAGCGCCATGCCTCCGACGCCCAGCGGGTTGTCGAGGCTCTGATCGCGGCCCGCGCCGAATCCGTCCACGGAGATGCTGAATGCGTTGACGCGAAGTCTCGTCATGCACGTGGCTCCTGTTCGTCGATGCACGCAGAGCGTGCACGCCGTGCCTTCAAGCGGCCTTCGCGTCGAGTTTCTGCGGCCCGCGAATCACTTTTCCGGGCGTTGGTCCCTGCATGACGCCGCCGCGGAACGTGACCTGCCCGGACTTGATCGTCACGTCGTAGCCTTCGGCCTTCTGCAGCAGCCGCTTGCCTCCTGCCGGAAGGTCGAATGCGAGCCAAGGTGCTCCGAGTCGCAGCCGCTCCATGTCGATGACGTTGACGTCGGCGAGATAGCCGGGCGCGAGCACGCCGCGGTCGCCGAGGCCGTAGAGCAGCGCCGTGTCGCGACACTGGCGCTTGATGGCCAGCTCGAGCGGAATGGTTTTCCGCCGGCGATCGCGCACCCAGTACTGCAGCATGAAGGTCGGCGATGCGGCGTCGCAGATCGTCCCGCAGTGCGCGCCGCCGTCGGACAGCGAGTTCACGCAGTCGTCGCGCTCGAGCAGGGCTTCGACGAAATCCAGATTGCCGTCGGCATAGTTCAGCACCGGGAAATAAATGAAGCCGCGCCCTTCCTCCTCCATCATCAGGTCGTACGCGTATTCGGCGCCGCTCACGCCCCTGGCTTCGGCCCGCGCCGCGATCGACCGGTCGGCCGTCGGTTCGTAGTCGAAGTCCGGGCCCATCTCGTACTGCGACGACCAGCCGCCGGCGACGACCTTGAGGAGCGCGACGACGTCGGTGGGCGGAAACATCGGCTCTTCGGCAAGGATGCGCGCGCGAAAGGCCGGATCCTTGAGCGTCGCGAGCTGCACGTCCCACGGCTCGAACATGATTTCCCACCACGCCGGACGGAACACGAACGGATGAACCGTGCCGCGCCATCCCATGATGATGCCGTTCCCGCGCAGCGCGATCTGCGCAACGATGCGCGCTCCTTTGGCATTCTCGGCCGTCATCTCGGCGATCTGCTCATCGAGGCTCAGCTCCTTGGAAACGGACTGCAGCGCTGCGAACGTTACCGGCAGTCCGGTTTCGCGGCTGAGCTCGCCCATCCACTCGAACTCGTTCCATTCCCTGCGAAGATCGGACGCCATCTCGAAGACGCCGTGGCCGATCCGTCCCATCGCGCGACCGATGCCGATCAGCTCTTCTCTGGTCGCAGTCGTG
This sequence comes from Candidatus Limnocylindrales bacterium, assembly GCA_035571835.1. Classification (NCBI taxonomy): domain Bacteria; kingdom Bacillati; phylum Chloroflexota; class Candidatus Limnocylindria; order Candidatus Limnocylindrales; species Candidatus Limnocylindrales bacterium. Next base: position 105,316 of record DATNBU010000045.1, read on the forward strand.
CCGGGAACCAGCTCGCCGTCGATCGATTTGTGCAGGACGGTGCGCGACGTCGAGAAGCCGAGCGCGCCGGCGCGCAGGCCGTCCTCGACGATCCCCGACATCGCCGCAATGTCGGCTTCGGTCGGCTCTTCGTTGCGAGCACCGCGCTCGCCCATCACATAGGCGCGCACCGCGCCGTGCGGAACGTGCGTGCCCACGTCAACGGTGCGCGGAAGTTTTTCGAGCGCGTCGAGATATTCCGGAAAGCTTTCCCAATCCCACGTCATGCCTTCGGCGAGCGCGGTGCCGGGAATGTCCTCGACACCTTCCATGAGACGGATCAGCCATTCGTGCCGGTCGGGCCTCGCCGGGGCGAAGCCTACGCCGCAGTTGCCCATGACGACCGTCGTCACGCCGTGCCAGCTCGACGGTGCCATTTCCGGATCCCACGTGGCCTGGCCGTCGTAGTGCGTATGAATGTCGACGAAGCCCGGCGCGACGACTTTGCCGGTCGCGTCGATCTCGACGCGGCCCGGCTCGTTCACGTCGCCGATCGCAGTGATGCGATCTCCGTCGATCGCGACGTCCGCTCGCGCCGGACGCTGACCGGTTCCATCAACGACGGTTCCACCTCGTATGACGAGATCGTGCATGGGAATTCTCCTCGCGAGCGACGCTAGCACATCGAGCCGATGAGGAAATTGCAGAAAGAAACCCCACTGGTCGCTGGTCAGAGCCTGGCGTTCGGATGCTTGACTCAACGCCTACCGGCCTCCAAAGGAGACGAAGGAATCGGACCGAACCTCTGGCGTATCGCTGCGTCTTGTTCTCATCCTGCCTGCGCTCCGGATAGTGGCTGACTTTCTGCAACGCACATCCTCTCCATGAAGCGGAACACAGCCGAGCGACTCCTGGCCGCAATCCCGGTCGCGTCGTACGTGATCATCTCTCTCCCGCACTGCCGGTGGATGGACGCGCATTTCGAACAGGTGATCCGGGACTGGGGTTACGCATGCACCGCCGTCGGTACGGTCGTGGCCGATGGCTACGCGGCGGATGTCGCGACGTACAGGCTCGAGGATCCGGCGCGATGAGCGCGCCGGACGCGGCTGGCTTGTGGTATTGAGCTGAGGGAGGAGAGCATTTGCATGTTGCTGTGGACAATCCTTCTGCTCGTGCCGCTCGCCGGCGTCGCGGGATTTCTCATCGGCATGGGAAACCGCGCGCGGATCGGCGCGCTCGATCGGCGGCTCGCGGACGGGATGTCGCTCCTCGCGCGCCGCATTGCCCGACTCGAAGAGGCGGCGGGGCTTGCCAGCGAGGAGCCCGCGGCAACGCGGCCGCTTCCGGTGCGCTACCCGTCGTCGGCACCGCAGGCGCCGTGGGTGCCGCCCATCGAGCCGCTGCCCGAACAGGCGCCCGCGATGGCGAAGCCGGATACGACGGCAGAGCCGGAGTCGATGACAGCAGAGCCGGAGATCGCGGAGCCGGAGTCGATGATTCCGCAAACCGAGCTGCCGGCTTTGCCGCCCGAGCTTCCCGCAACGATCTGGAGTCCGGCGGCGCCATCCGACGCTCCGTACCCGGCGCCTGTTCTCGCATCGTCGTCTGCAGAAGAAGCGACGCCTCCGGCGGAATCGCTCGAGCTGGAACCGTCCTTCGCATCGCACGAACCGCCGCCGGTTTCGCCGCCGCCGCCGCCGCCACTGCCGCCGGCCCCGCGGCGCACGGTCGACTGGGAAGGACTGGTCGGCGTCAAGCTATTCTCCTGGATCGCCGGCGTCGCGCTGGTCTTCGCCGCAGTCTTCTTCCTTCGCTACTCCATCGAGCACGGATGGCTGAGTCCGTCCGTCCGCATGGCGATCGGCCTGCTGACGGGCGCAGGCCTGCTCGTCGGCTGCGAGCTGCGTGCGGCGCGCCGCTATCCGGTGACGGCCAATGCGCTCGACGCAGCCGGCATCGCGATCCTGTTCTCGACGCTGTTCGCTTCGCATGCACTGTGGAACCTGTTGCCGCAGCTTACCGTCTTCGCGCTGATGGCGCTCGTCGCGGCGGTCGCGGTGCTGCTGTCGATCCGGCGCGACTCCGTCTTCATTGCGCTGCTCGGGCTCGTCGGTGGTTTCGCGACTCCTGCGCTGTTGTCCACTGGCGAAGATCGTCCGGTCGCGCTGTTCAGCTACCTGATGCTGCTCAATGTCGGGCTGGCATGGGTTGCCTATCGCAAGAGCTGGCCGGTGCTGACCTCGCTCAGCGTCGCGTTCACGACGCTGTATCAGTGGGGATGGGTCATCAAGTTCCTCGATGCCGCGCGACTGCCGCTCGCGGCGGCGATCTTTCTCGTATTCCCGATCCTGCACGTGCTCGCGTTCGCGGTCGGCAGGACCCGGCGCGAAGGCGAGGATCCGCGCTTCGGGCAGGCGATGTCGTTCGCGTCGATCGTGCCGGTGCTTTTCGCGCTCTATCTCGCGGCCGTACCAGCGTACGGCGAGCACTACGCGCTTCTGTTCGGGTTGCTGCTGGTGGTCAGCGTCGGGCTCGGCGTGATCGCAGCGATGCTCGGTCCTGAGATCCTTCACGTCGGCGGTGCGTTCGCAGCCGTGGTCGCGTTCTCGGTCTGGTTCGGCGCTTCGTACACCAGCGAGGCCTGGCCGGGCGTGCTCGGCTTTCTCGCGTGCTTCATCGCCTGGTACCTCGGCGCGCCGAAGGTCGCACAACGGCTCGGCCGGCCGTTCAGTCTCCACGGGGAGCAGGCGATGCTCGCAGCGCCGGCGCTTCTTTTCGCATTCCCGATGCTCGCGTTCCTCGAGCCGGCGACAGCGGAGCCAGGGCTTCTGTTCGGCGTGCTGTTTGTTTTCCTGTCGGTAATCTCCGCCGCGGCCATCGCGCGCGAGGATGGCGTTCTCTACTTTACCGGAGCGTTCTTCGCGCTCGCCGCCGAGGCGGTGTGGTCCGGCAAATTCCTCGACCCGGAGCGTCTGCTGGAGGCGCTTGCGATCTATGCTGCCTTCGCACTGTTCTATCTCGGCGTGCCGATCGCAGCCGAGCGCGCCGGCAAACGCCTGCAGCCCGAGGGCGGCGGAAGTCTCGTGCTGCTGCTCGGCATCGCACTGCTGTTTTTCCTCGCGCTCGGTCCGGTAGCGCACTCGGCGCTCTGGGGCATCGCAGTCCTGCTCGCCATTTTGAACGCGGGCCTGTTCGCGCAGGCGTCTGCCGGGGGACCGCGACTGCTGACGATCGCCGGCATCGGGCTTTCGTGGGTCGTGATCGCTGTCTGGTGGTCGGCGGCGATGACGCCGGCACTGCTGTTTCCGGCGCTGCTCGTCGTCGCGGGCTTCACTGCGCTGATTCTCGGCGGCGGCGTTCTCACGCTGACGACGAGCGGCGAAGGTTCGGCGGCGCACGACCGAAGCCTTTCGCTGGCACTCGTCGGACATGCGTTCCTGCTGTTCGTTGCAGCCCAGGCCGATCTCGCCGTTCCGCCGTGGCCTGTGTTCGGAATCCTTGCGCTGCTCGACCTCGCGATCGGCGCTGCGGCGCTCTACACGCGCCGGGCCGTGCTGCATGTCGCCGCGATCATCGCGTCGCAGCTGATCGTGCTGGTCTGGATGCTGGTCGCGACGGTTGCACCGTGGCCGACAGTCGGAATGCTTGCCGCGGACGCGGTGGCCGCCTTTGCGTTCGGCTGGTTCGTGCTCGTGCAGCGCCGCCCGGACGCGAGCGAGCTGTTCCCGGCAGCCGCGGTCGTCGGCGTCTTCCTTGCGCAGGCCGTGACGATCATCAGCGCGCAGATGGACAGCCCGCCGGAGCTGGCGTCGCTCGTCGTCAATCACGTTGCGCTGCTCGTCGCACTGCTCGCGGTGACATGGCGGACAGGCCGGCACGCGCTCGCCGTGCTGGCCGTCGTTCCCACGGCGATCGGCAGCGGACTGTGGATCTTCCAGCACGCCGACGCATGGCAGGCCGGGCTTGTCTTCGTTACGTCGATCTACGTGGTGTTTCTCGCGTATCCGATGGCACTCGGCGCTCGCGCCGGCCGGTCGCGTGCGCCTTACGTTGCCGCAGTGGCGGCCGGCCTTGCGTTCCTGCTGCTCGCCCGGCGATGCATTCTTGCCGGGGGCTGGGAGAGCGTGATCGGCCTGCTTCCTGTGGCCCAGGCCGCGTGCATGCTTGCGCTGCTTCAGCGTGTGCTCGCGATCGAGCCTGCCGGCGAGCGCGAGATCGGAAGGCTCGCCATCGTTGCCGGCGCCGCGCTCGCCTTCGTGACGGTGGCGATTCCGCTTCAGCTAAGCCGCCAGTGGATCACCGTCGCGTGGGCACTCGAAGGCGCTTCGCTGGCGTGGCTTTACCGCCGGATCCCGTTCAAACAGCTGATCGTGTGGTCCGCAGGCCTGTGCGTTGCGGTCTTCGTGCGCCTCGCGCTGAACCCGTGGATTTTCGAGTACCATGCGCGCGCGTCGGTCCCGATCTGGAACTGGTACCTGTACACGTATCTGGTCTCGGCGGCGGCGCTGTTCGCAGCCGCGTGGTGGCTGCGCGACGTGGACGATTCGTTTTTCGACGGCATGCCGCGCGTGAGCGACGCGCTGTCGGCGGCGGCGACCGTGCTGTTGTTTCTCATCCTCAACATCGAAATCGCCGACTTCTATTCGACCGGCTCCGCGCTGACATTCAATTTCTCCGGCGACATCGCCCAGGACCTGACCTACACGATCGGCTGGGCGGTATTCGCGATTGCGCTGCTGACCGCCGGTATCGCGCGACGACGGTCCATCGTGCGCATCTCCGCGCTCGGCCTGCTGGTCATCACGATCACGAAATGTTTCCTGCACGATCTGTGGCGCCTGGGTGGTTTGTATCGAGTGGGATCGTTCGTCGGGCTCGCGGTCTGCCTCGCGCTTGTCGCGGTGCTGCTGCAGAAGTTCGTGTTCGGCGGCCAGGAGGAGTCCGCGTGATGTCGCGGCGAGTGCTGGTCGCGGCCGTAATTGCGACTGGGTTGTTCCAGGTGGCGACGGCGAGGACGACAAACGCCGACATGAACGACGCGAGGCCTCGTCGCGAGCGGTCGGTCATGCCGGGCGCCGCCGGCCCGAATCGCCTCCCTGTCGATGTCCCGCTGCTCGCCGGAGCGCGACCACTTCGGCTCGACGCGCGACCGGCAGCGGCCGGTGGACTCGATGATCTTCGACTCTACGATGGCGCCGGTCGCGAGGTGCCGTGGCTGATGATTCCGCCGGCCGTGCCGGACGATCGCTGGGAGCCGGGACGCGTACTCCCGGTCGTCGCAACCAAAGAGACGAGCGGATTCGAGCTGGATCTCGGCCAGCCGCTGCGCGTGGATCGCGTGCGGCTGGCCGGCATGCCCGCGCCGTTTCTCAAACGGCTGCGCGTCGAAGCGAGCGGCGACCGCAGCCGCTGGACACTCGTCGTCGAGGACGGCACCGTCTTCGACCTTCCCGACGAAGGTCTGCGGCACACCGAGCTCGCGTTTCCCGCCGGTGAGTTCCAGTACTTTCGCGTCACGTGGGACGACCGCAGCAGCGCCGTCGTGCCGCTGCCGCAAAGTGTATCCGCCCGCATTGCACGGACCGGATCTGCGCCGGCGACGCCTGCGGAAGTTCCGATCGAGTTCGAGCGCCGCGCGAGCGAGCCGCGAAAGAGCCGCTTCCGCCTGCATCTTCCCGGCGCGCATCTGCCGGTCACGGCACTCGTCTTCCACTGCGGCGGCAGTCATCTGCTGCGAGACGTGCGCGTGAGCGAAGGGCGACTGTCCGGCAGCGAAGTCGTGCCGGTGACGTTGGGCGAGGGTACGCTGCGGCGCGCGGTTCGCGGCGATCTCGTCGCAGCAGATCTTCGCATCGCCGTCGCGGCGCCCGAAGAGCCGGATCTCGACGTGGTCGTCGACGACGGCGACAATCCTGCGCTCGACCTTACCGGCGTCTCCGTCGAGCTCGCGCCGCTGCCGTGGATCTACTTCGAGAGCGCCGCCGGCGAACCGCTTACAGCCCGCTACGGCGATCCGAAGCTGTCCGCACCTCGATACGATCTGGAGGCGATGCGCGCGGCCGTGGGCAGCGCCGCGCCTGTCGAGGCGCGATGGGGCGCGCCGCACGATGTCGCGACGACAGGCGACGAAACAGCACCGATCGAGAGCTCACTGCCGGCCGTGGGAGCAACGATCGACACCAGCGGCTTCCGCTATTCGCGGCCGATTCCCGACGGTCCGCCGGGTCTGACCGCGCTCGCGCTGGATGCTGCGGTGCTGGCCCACAGCCGCAACCTTGCCGACGTTCGCATCGTCGATGGCGAAAGCCGGCAAGTGCCCTATCTGGTCGAGAAGCTCGACGAACCGCTTTCGCTGACGCTTGCGCCGTTCGCTCCGGCGATTGCGGCTGCCGGCAAGCCTCGCGCCGGCCAGTCGCGATATGAGCTGACGCTGCCTTACGAAAACATGCCGCCGGTGCGGCTGGTGATCACGACCGGCGAGAGAGTCTTCGAGCGACGCGTCTCGGTCGAGATCGAGCGTCCGCCCAGGGATCCGCGCGCGAAGCTGCAGAAGACCGTCGTGGCTTCTTCGCCGTGGCAGCATGCCGACCCCGATTCACCGGCGCCTGCGCTGGTGCTCGGGCTGCCGCCCGTCGAAGTGACCAGCGCGCAGATCGTGGTCGACGAGGGCGACAACAGTCCGCTTGCGCTGGCGCCGCCAAGGCTGCTGCTGCCGTTGTATCGGCTGCGTTTCTTCCGCAGCGGCGACGACGCGTTGCGACTCGTCTACGGAGAGCGCCAATTGGGCGCACCCCGCTACGACCTCGCGCTGCTCGCGCCGCGACTCGTCGGTGCGCGGGCGGCCGAAACGATGCTCGGAGCCGAGACAGGCAGTGCGAAGCAGCCGCAGAATGCCGGCGCGACCCAGCCGATGCTGTTCTGGGGAGCGCTGCTTGCAGCCATCGTCGTGCTGCTCGGGCTCGTCGCGCGGCTGGTGCGGAAGGCGGAATGAATACTTTCGGGAACTCTACTTCGCTACCAGTCGAATGACGTCGCGACCATCGGACGTGAACGTGAGCTTGTCGCCGTGTCGTTCGAAGCCATCCGTGGCGACGAGTGCCCGCAGGATGGCATCGTCGGCTTCGGAATTGACCGGCTGGCAGAAGTTTCGCTCATTGTGCAGGCTCGTGAAGCGAATGCGCCGGGCCGGCACATCGATGACGTGGCCGCCCGTGAACTGGTTGCACGAGGTGTTGCCGACCAGCCGAGTGCCTTGCGACGTCATGATCAACCCCGGCAATGGAATGACTCGCGTCGGGTCTCCCGCGAAGCCGTCGACCCAGACGATCATCCAGTCGATGTCGAGTGGAGAGGCGGGGTCCAGGCTGCCCGGCGGAGTCGCGACCTGAGGATAGGGGGTCTGCGCCCCCGGGTTGATGTAGCAACCGCTGGTGAGCGTGCTCACCGCGATGCAGCAGCCGGCACAGGCGATCGCCAGCGAGAAAGCCCGGAATCTCATGATCGATCTGTTCGTCGACTCGCGGGGCAATTGCAACCACGGCCGCTTCGACTCCCGAACACCCGCGCTGTAGGACCGGCGAGCGTAATGTTCGAATTACCACACTTCGCGCACGACGTACGACGCGTGCGATGCTCGCGAACTGGTTCACAACGTAACGTTGCGGGATCGTTCCCGCATTCCCTGTGTGGAACGCTGTTCCCCGACGGCTGATCTGAAATCGACACGTGCTGACTTGCAGCGTGAACTGGAGCGTCACTCGCTAGCGTGGCGATGAAAATAGCGCATTGAAAAATATCGCCCGCGTCTGAACCGGCGGTCAGTCGACATGACTTGAAGAAAGGCCCGCTCCGTCGTGGGTCTAGTAAATTCCCTTCACTCGGCCGGGCGGCTGTCTCTTTTGTCTCTTCGATTTGTCGCTCCCGTCCGTGGGTCTTGCGGTACCGATCTCTGCGGCTCAAACGATTTGCGTAGTAACGCGGCGTCGAACGCGTTCCTGGGGAGGACGACGCACGACGCTTTTTCAATTGTCGTCGTACTCAACCAGTTCGGTCGGGATGATCGATCGACCGGGGGGTCTCATGAGCAACACAAAATCCGCAAAACACTTTCGCATTTTCACATTCCGCCGCGCGTGGGTGGCGATCACCGTGCTCGCAGCATTGACGTGCGGGAGACCCGCGTACGCCGAAAACTGCCTTCGGCAAGCGTACGGCAAGGACGCGGTCTGCACCGCAGAGGACATTTCGATTGCGACGATCGAGGTCGTCGACCTTCTCGACGGGTGTACGTCGTTCGGAGACACGTTCCGGTTCAACGGAGTTCTGCACGTCGTCTCGCACGCGACCGAACGTTACGACGTCGGCTTCTATATCGGGCCGAATGCGTACACCTCGGCAACCGCGAACTGCACCGTAACGACCATTCCTGCCGGTGGAACGGTGAACGACGGCGACTTCTGCGGTGACGTAGCAAGCGGAGCCGAAATCTCGATTCCCGTCAGCAACGTGACCGCGAACTGCGCGGATGTCGACGGCGATGGTCTGTTCGACGTCAGCGCGTGCTCGACGTGGCGCCAGAATACGAGCAACACCGACTGCCCCGACGAAGCGCACGCACTTCCGGGAACCAAATCGAAGTGCAATTGCGAGCCGGTCAATACGAACCTCCCGGTTCCGCAATGCATCAGCGGCGAGGAATGCGACGACGGTCTCGTCTGCACGGACAACATCTGCGATCCGAGCGCTCAGGGCTCGGACGGATTCGGTTGCGTCTTCCCATTCTCGTCATCGGCAACGATCTGCCGCGGGTCGACCGGCGTCTGCGATCCAGCCGAAAACTGTACCGGGACGAGCGGCACCTGTCCGACCAATACGCAGAGCTCGTCGTCGACGCCATGTCGTCCATCGACCGGTGGCTGCGATCCGGCCGAGAACTGCACCGGCAATTCGGGCGGGTGCCCGGCCGACAGTCACTCCGCGGACGGAACGACGTGCACCAGTGACGGCAAGGTCTGCACCGACGACGTCTGCGCCGCAGGCGAGTGCACGCATACGAACAACAGCGATCCGTGCGACGACGGCCTGTTCTGCACGACCGACGACACCTGCAGCGACGGCACCTGCACGGGCACGCCGCGCGTCTGTGACGACGGCAAGGAATGCAGCGAGGATACGTGCAGCGAGCTCGAGCAGAAGTGCATCTTCACCGAGTGCGAGCCGGTCATCGACGGCGAGATCTGCCGCACCGCCGGCTACTGGGGGACGCACGGCGGCTTCGAAGCAAAGAGAGGTGCGACCGCGGTGAACGTCACGCAGCAGCTCCTCGATGCCGTCGGACCGCTCGACGTCTGTGGCGAGCAGATCTCGACGACGAGCAATCCGACCAAGCCGTACCTGCAGGGACTCGGACTGACGTCCGCGCTGGAGGGCCTCTGCGTGCGGGTCCAGTCGGTCCAGCAGCGTTCGCTCTATCGTGCGCTCGTGGCCGCCGCGCTCAACTGCGCCGTGAGCGGCGCGGCCAACAACTGCGATCTGATCATTCCGGAGTTCTCCGATTGCGATCTCGTCTGCCAGGGCATCGCGCCGCAGGGAGCGCCCACCGAAAGCGAGTGTGTCGCGCTGCTCGACTGCTTCAACAACGGCGGTGAGCTGATCGGCGGCCAGTGCGCGTCCGGCACGTGCGAGAGCCAGCCGCTCGTCAATTGCGGCTTCGACTTCCCGGCGTGCCCGGACTTCGGCGGTCTGCCTCAGCCGTGCGTGCCGTTCGAGGACAACTGCCATGATCAGGAGCTTTGCAACGAGGACATCGGGTTCTGTCCGGGAGACACTCCGAGCTCGAGCGATGCAGCGTGCAGGGAAGCAACCAGCAACAACTGCACGATCGACTCGTGTCCGTGACGCTCGAGCGGACATGGTGAAACCTGCCTGACGCAGGTCGCACCGCAGCTGAACGAAAAGGCGGGGTCGCATGATGCGGCCCCGCCTTTTTTCTTGCGGGACATCGCCGGCGCCGAAGCCTGCTTGGAGGGAACAGGCCCCGGCACCGGCGCGCGAGCGGTGAGCATCTGTCGGAACGCGTGATGCACGGGGGCAGCATCAACGCGCGTGCGACAAACCTCGGCCGCATCGGCTGGAAGATCGTTTCAAGGCCACTCTACGAACGATCGATCTCCCGCGCTTGACCCGCGCCGCCATCCGCTTGATCCCGAGCGCCAACCGTCCCGCGCGAACACGCGGCTGCGTCAGGATCGGCATTGTTCGAGTCATTCGATCGGTTGGCGCGACAGAAACGGGTGATCCATACTCGGGCGCGAAGCCGGGTCCGCGGGAGAAACCATGCGACAGTTGTTCCATCAGGCGGCGCGATGCGCTGCAGCGATCCTCGTTGTCGCCGCAGTGGCCGAGACTGCGATTGCTCGCGGATTCGGCGGCGGGTCACGCGGCGGCGGCGGAGGCGGCGTGAGTCGCGGCGGGTCGGCAGCGGGCGGCTCGTTCGGTCGAAGCGATCGTGCCGGCTCGTACAGGTCACGCGGTCGCGCAGCGGATGGAGACTTCGGCAGGCGCGACTGGGAAGAGGATCGCGAAGAGCGTGTCGAAGAGCGTCACGAGCGTCGGACCGAACGCCGCGAGGATCTGCAGGAATACGTCGACGAGCACGGCCGCAGGTACTACGGCGGCTACTACTACGATGGCGAGTACTACGACGGCTACGAGGAGGGGTACGACGAAGGGTATGACGACGCGCTGGAGGAAGAAGTGTACTACGAGCTGCCTTGCCTGCCCGTCGTGAAGCCCAAGGGCGGAACCGTCTACTACGTGTGCCAGTACACGTACTATGTTCGCGTCTACGTCGATGGCGAGGTCGCGTACGTCGTCGTGCCGAATCCGGGCGGACGCTGATCGTTCAGTGCCTCGACCGATCCCGATCCGACAGGAGTCTTGCGATGACGATCATCATTACCGCCTTCGAACGCTCGCCCGACGGCGGCAAAGGACTGGCGCGGGACACGCGCGTTCGCTGGGCGCTCGAGGAAGCTGGCCAGCCTTATGAGGTTCGACTCGTCTCGTTCCGTGCGATGAAGGAGCCGGCGCATCTGGCGCTGCATCCTTTCGGCCAGATTCCGACTTACGAAGAAGGCAACCTCGCGCTGTTCGAGACGGGGTCGATCGTGCTTCATATCGCGACGCGCCATCGGGGCTTGCTGCCGGACGATGCCAATGCCCGCGCGCGGGCGATCACATGGATGTTTGCCGCGCTCAGCACGGTCGAGCCGCCGATCCTCGAGCTCACGACCGCCAGGCTCTTCGAGGCAGACAAGCCGTGGCGCGACGAGCGCGTTCCTCTTGTGGAAGATCGCGTCCGCGTCCGGCTCGACCAGCTTTCCGTTCGCCTCGGTGATGCCGACTGGCTCGATGGTGCGTTCAGCGCCGGCGATCTTCTGATGGTGTCGGTGCTGCTCCGGCTGAAGGCGTCGGGCATGCTCGGCGAGTTCCCGAACCTGGCCGCGTATCTGGCCCGCGGTGAAGCACGGCCTGCGTACCAGCGGGCGTTCGCCGCACAATTGGCTGTCAACAGCGGTCCGCCAAAGAGTTGACCGGGCCTGACGCGAGACACGGCAGGACTCTTCGTGACGATGCGCACGAGACTTCCGCGGTATGGCGTGAAGGATTTTGCATTGGTCTGCGCGGCCGGTACTGTGGCCTCTCGAATGTTCCCGCTTGCACTCCTGCTCGTGCTCCTCGTCGCCAACGTTGCCGGCGCCTCTTGACCCGGACCTTCTCCGGGCGCGGGTCGTCCGGCTAGTCCGCACCAGAGCAGGCCCCGTCCCGGCACGCACCGTTCCACTCCGTCCGGCGGTCCGCCGCAGATTGTCGCGAAGTCCGAGATCATCAATGTCCCCGGCGTGATCGAAGAGCCCGGCACGTGTCCGTCGCGACCGCAGGCCGAATGCGAAAGTCCGCGCTCGAGCCGGCTGATCTTCAAAAACGGTCCCGACAAGGCGAAGAATCTGCTGGTCTGGAGATGGAACAGCGGAACCGTAGACAAAGAAGACATCGGCGATCCTACGAGGACGACGAAGTTTGCGCTCTGTGTCTACGACAGTCTTTCGGGGTCGCGCTTTCGCATCCTGCAGCTCGCCGTCGACGGAGGTCGGAGCTGGAGACACAAGACGGCCGACGTTCTGCAATACTCCGCGTTCCGCGACACGCACGAAGGCGTGACCGGCATCCTTCTGAAGACCTCGGCCTCGGGCAAAGGCAAGATCCGGTTCAAGGCGGAGGGCTCGCGCTTTCCGGCGCCGCCGCCTGCGAGCAAGTCGAAGCTGTTGCACAAGGACAGCGACGTCGTGGTCCAGCTCATCAACAGCAGCACCCATCAGTGCTGGACGTCGAAGTTCGCGAAGGCCGACACGAATTCGACCGAAGCCTTCGCGGCGCTGGACCGGGATTCCGTGATCGCCTCGCGCGGAGCCGATGACGAGCCATGCATGCCGGAGAAATCCCCGGGTACGTTGACCCGCTAGCGCACGCTGCGCGCACCCCAGCGGACGCAAGTCTATTGCAACTCAGGCTTCGTCCGGCGGCCCGCCGGAGCGCGCGACCTGGTCGGCCTTGATCTTCGATGCATCGAAACGCTTCGCCGAGCCGATCATCTTGTCGACCGTCTCGTCGAAATCCGCGCGAGCGCCGCGCTGGAAGCGCAGCGGATTGATGCGCGCGACGACGAAGTTCTTGAGGTAAGGACTGTCGAAGCCGCGCGCCTTGAGCGCGGAGACGGCGGCTGCGACGGCTTCATCGAGGGCCATCAGCTTGTCGGCGCGCTCCTCCCTCGTCGTGATCGCCCTGGCGAGCCGACTTGCGAGAAACGATTCGGTGCGCACGAGCACCGGCCGGTAAACGCCGCCCGCGTAGCGGCCGTTGCGCTCGTAGCAGATACCGAGCGTCAGCAGCGCAGGCTCTTCGAACATCGACGCATAGTCGCGCTCGCTGCCCGCGTCATCGACTGTAGCGAGATCGCGCGCCATGCGAATCACTTCGAGCGCCTTCTCGCGAAGGTTGTGCGCTTTCTCGGTGTTCAGCGCGAGGATCCGGTAGGCGATCTCGGGCTCCGGGACGACCAGGACGGTAACGCTGCGCGCACCGAGGCTTCGCATCGCGTGCAGGCGATGATTGCCGTTCGGCGTCCAGTAGACGCCGTCGTCGCGCCGGACGACGATGATCGGATCCAGAAAGCGGCCGAGCTCGCCGATGCGCTCCGACAGCCGTTTGGCGTGCGCTTCGGAAACATCACGCTGGAACGGCGTCGGCTCGACCTTGTCGATCGGCAGCACCGCGACGATCTGCCAGAGCTCTCCGAGCGGATCGCGGTACGCACCGGCCACCTGGCCGCCGTCGCGTTCGATCAGTGACGCGAGTTTTTCGATCGCTGCCGGCCGCGAGTCGGGACAAGCCTGACGCGGCGTGAGGCCGCGCGGTTCGATCTCCGCTTTCTTGCGCGTGCGTTTTTTTGCTGCGCCCATGGTTGCCGGAAATTAACCGCGTGGCCGGGTCGATGAAAACTCGGATGGAGCTATTCGTCCCGGACTGCTAGGAACAGCGCTGGCGGAAGGCGCGGAACTCACCCGATGAAAGCAATTCGAATCCATGAGCGTGGCGGTCCCGAAGTGTTGCGTTACGAGGACGCTCCGGTTCCGAAGCCCGGCGCCGGTGAGATCCTCGTGCGGGTGCACGCCGCCGGCGTGACGCACGGCGAGCTCGAGTGGTTTCCGACGTGGTTCACGCGTCTCTCCCAGCCCCGGCCTTTTCCCGTGACCCCGGGGCACGAATTCGCGGGCGAAGTTGTCGAGATCGGAGAGAATGCCCGCGGTGTCGCAGTCGGCGACCAGGTGTTCGGGCTGAGCGACTGGTTCTGCAACGGAGCTCTCGCCGAGTACTGCATCACGCGTCCGGACTTCGTCATTCCGAGGCCGGATTCGATCGACGTGCTGTCTGCCGCCATCACACCGATTTCGGCACTGACCGCATGGCAAGGGCTGATCCATCGCGGCCGTCTTGCCAGCGGTAATCGTGTTCTGATCCATGGAGGAGCCGGCGGCGTGGGCCAGTTTGCCGTCCAGATTGCGCGTTGGCGCGGCGCTCACGTGATCGCGACGTGCTCATCGCACAACGAATCGTACGTCCGTGAGATCGGTGCGCATGAGACGATCGACTACCATACGGTGAATTTCGAGAGCGTGGTCAGCGAAGTCGATCTCGTGCTCGATACCGTGGGCGGCGAGACGCTGAATCGCTCGTGGCAGGTGCTCGCTCCCGGCGGACGCCTGGTGACCATCAGCAACGACGCGATGACCTCGAAGGATCTGCGCGTGCGGGAAGCGTCCTTCATCGTCGAGCCCGACCGCACGCAGCTCGAAGACCTTACCGGATGGATCGTCGAGGGCATCCTGAAGCCCGTGGTCGATCGCGTGCTTCCGCTGTCTCGCGCGCGCGAGGCGTACGAGACGAAGGGCAAGCGCGGGAAGTCGGTGGTGCAGATCGCTCAGCCGCCGCGCTGACGCGAAGAGTCGCCGCGCAGCTCGCGCTCGACTTCCCGATGCATGCGTTCGTGATCGGCGGCCGTTTCCCTGTGCGCGTAGCGCGTGCGCGAATCGGCGTGCTGCCCCTGTGCATCTCCCTGCGGCTGGCTCTTCGCGCTCCTGCCATCGTGGTCGAGCTTGCCGCCGTGCTTGTCGAAATGCTTGACGTCACCTTGCGGCTCTCGCGGCTGGCCGAGCTCGCCTTGTTTCCGCTGATTCTGTGGTTGCGACGAATTTCGGTGTTTCTTCGGGTGTTTCATCGCCTTCTCCATCAGGGCTCTCGTCTCTCCATCATTGTAAGCGAGGGACGCGGTCTTCCGGGTCATGCCGCAGAGGTGCTTGATCGGGCGGAGTGTCACGCGCGCTCGGCAGACGCGTCGACTCCATTGGTACCGCCGGCTGCGATCGCGCGAGCGCGAGCAGAAAGGCTGTCTGCAGTGCCGCATCCGTCAGGTAGATCGGCGAGATCGTCCCGTTCGCGGAGTACACGACATCGACGGCGAGGAAGCTGGCTGCCGTTGCCGCAGCCAGCGGCGGCGCGGCCTCGCTGCGGGAATGAAGAACGAGAGTACCGCCGATCGCCGTCGCAAGGAGCCCGACCATCCTGACGAGCCAATCGTCGGTCTTGCGACCCGTCACCGCCTCGAAGCTGCGCATGTGAACGACAGGCCAAAGTCCCGTTGCCAGATACCACGCGCCCTGCACCAGCAGGGTAGACCTTCGCGCACCCATCGACTTTCAGTCAGCATCGCTGTCGACCATTCGGCAAGGCCTCTTGGCTCGCTGATACTCGACCCCGGCCGCAGTCGGGTTTCCGCACGATCCGAGCCGACCTCGTCGAGTGCGGGAGCCTGGCAGTGAGAATTTCCAATCACGTCATCGGGAGATGATCAGACGTGATGGATGTGAAGGGTTTGGTGGAGCAGAAGGGATTCGAACCCTCGACCCCCACGTTGCGAACGTGGTGCTCTCCCAGCTGAGCTACTGCCCCAAACCCTGGTGTGACTGGCGAGTCCCGATTCCGTCCTAGATACGGTTGGGCTTGAGCTCGCCGGCTTCCTGTTCTGCCTTACATGCGATGCAAAGAGTAGTGACGGGGCGCGCCTTGAGGCGTCCGATCGAAATCACTTCTCCGCACTCCTCGCATTCCCCGAACGTTCCGTCGTCGATCCGGCGGAGCGTCTCCTCGATCTTGTCGATCAGCTTGCGTTCCCGGTCCCGGATCCGCAGGTCTCGCGTCGAGTCGCTTTCCCAGGCCGCGCGGTCGGTCGGATCGGGGAATGTCTCGGCAACGTCGCCCATCCTCGTGACCGTCTTGCCGGCATCTTCCATGAGCTGCGACCGCTGCGCGTGAAGCAGCCGGCGGAACATCTCGAGTTGCTCGGCAGTGAACGGGGTTCGGAACATCGCTTTCGTATCCGGTATAGGACGCCCCTCGGCGTTGCAGAACGGGGGATGGTAGCATCGCACCCTTCGGGAGCAAGTGAACTTCCGGACGGTCCGCCGCCCGCTCGCGAGGCCCAGCGCGCGACAGCGCTTGGCCGGAAGAGCAGCCGCAGCATCGCGGCCGAAAGGACATTGCGACATGAAAATCGCCCACTTCGAGGCCGCTTCCGGCATTGCCGGCGACATGACCGTTGCGTCCCTGCTCGACGCCGGCGCCACGCGCGGACTTTCGCTCGCAAGGCTGCGCGAGGCGCTGCTGGCTGTGCCCCTCGGGCACTACCGGATCGCCGCCAGCGAGGTCGAAGTCGGCGGAATCCGGGCGCTTCATTTCGACGTGGAGATCGAGCACGCCGCGCACTCGCACCACCGCCACTGGCCGGACATTCGCGAAATGCTCGAGACGGGCAGGCAGCGCGGGCTGCCGGAAGGTGCGTTTTCGCGGGCGGTTGCGATCTTCGAGGTGCTCGCGCGGGCAGAGGCGAAAGTTCACGGCGTCTCGATCGACGACGTGCACTTTCACGAGGTTGGCGCGGTCGATTCGATCGTCGATATCGTCGGCGCGGCCTGGTGTCTCGACCAGCTCGGCATCGATGCGTGCACGGTCGCGACGATTCCGACCGGCTCGGGCTTTGTCGATACCGAACACGGACGCCTCGCGATTCCGGCTCCCGCGACGGCAGCTCTGCTCGCAGGGTTCGACGTGAAAGCCGGCGACGGCGAAGGCGAGCTCGTGACGCCGACCGGCGCAGCGATCCTCGCCGCGATGGCAAAGCCGATGCGGCCGATCATGACGCTCGAGCAGGTGGGATGCGGCGCCGGGACCATGCGCCTTCGCGACCGGCCGAACGTGCTGCGGGTGTTCATCGGGAACGCCGACGAGGCGAGTGACGCGAACGTCGTCGTCATCGAAGCCGACATCGACGACATGACGCCTGCCGCGCTCGCTCATGCCTGCGAGCGGCTGCGCGCCGACGGTGCGCGCGACGTGAGCGTGCTGCCGCTTCAGATGAAGAAGAACCGCCTCGGCATGCGCGTGTCGGTGCTCGCCGATTACGGACTGCTCGAAAAGCTGTCGGCGTCCTTGATGCTGCATACGTCGAGCATCGGCGTCCGCTACCGCGCAGCCGGCCGCAGCGTGCTCGCCCGCCGAATCGACGTCGTCGAGACGGAATTCGGGAAGATCCGCGTCAAGACCGTGGTGCGCCCCGACGGCAGCGAGTCGGCCGAGCCCGAGTTCGAAGACGTCGCGCGCGCGGCCATCGCCGCCGCAAAACCATTCGCCGACGTACGCGCCGCCGCGCTGAAGTCGTAAATCGGGGACAGACACTGATTTTCGCGAAATCGGTGTCTGTCCCCGATTTGCCGATTTATCGGCCGAGCATGGCGTCGAGATCGAGATGCTGCTCGGCGAGATCGGCGAGGTGTTCGAGATCGTCGCGACGGTCTTCGGCGACGAACGGCATCGACCCGAGGTCGGTCGTTTCGGCGAAGCGCCCGATCACGGCGCGGTTGGTCTTGATCGCGAGCGCGAACTCCTCGTCGAACGCGACTTCGTTCATGACGAAGCCGACCGGCACGATTCCGGAGTTGCGCAGCGCCTGGAACGTCAGCAGCGCATGATTGATGCATCCGAGCCGCGACGCGACGACGCAGACGACCGGCAGTCCGAGATCGATGACGAGGTCCCGCGTGGTGCAGCCTTCGGCAAGCGGCACCATCAAGCCTCCCGCGCTTTCGACCAGAACAAAATCGGCGCTCGAGGCGATCCGCTTGAAATGCGCGATGAGCCGGTCGCGCTCGATCGTTCGACCCTCGGCTTCCGCAGCGACCAGCGGCGCCGCCGGCTCGGCGAACAGGTAAGCCGCCACGTCCGCTGGTTTCTGCCCCGACGCCGCTGCCATCCGCACGCAATCGGAGCCGACGAGCTCTCCGTCTTCGGTTCGGCATCCGGTTTCGACCGGCTTGCAGGCGGCGACGTTGATGCCGCGTCGCGCGAGCGCGCGCAGGATCGCACACGATACCATCGTTTTTCCGGCACCTGTGTCGGTGCCCGTCAGGAAGATTCCCCGCGCGCTCAAGCTCTCACCCGGAAATCAGCGAGTCGCGAGCTCGACGGCGCGCGCAACGGTTACGACGAGCTGCTCGAGCAGCGGCTCGGGCAACGAAAGCGGCGGCATCAGCACCATCGTATCGCCGAGCGGTCGGACGATGACGCCGCTCTCTCTCGCGATCAGCACGGCACGATGCGCGCGACGCTCGTCGGTATCGAAACGCACGCCGCGCTCCGGATCGCGCCACAGGTCGAACCCGACCATCAGGCCGACTTGCCGAACGGGACCGGTGCAAGAAAGCGGCGCGATGTGATCGGCGAGCAGCTCGGCGAGCCGGATCGCCGCGCGCGCCGCATGGGCAAGCGTGTTCTCGGTGCGGAACACGTCGAGACTCGCAATCGCAGCCGCGCATCCGAGCGGATTGCCGCCGTACGTGTGGCCGTGAAACAGCGCGCGGTACTCGGAAGGCCTGCCGGAAAACGCTTCGTAGACGTCTTCGGTCGCAAGCGTAGCGGCGAGCGGCAGGTAGCCGCCCGTGATGCCCTTCGCCAGGCACAGGATGTCCGGCGAGATGCCGGCCTGCTCGACGGCGAACATCGTGCCGGTGCGGCCGAAACCCGTCGCGACCTCGTCGCAGACCATCAGGCATCCGAAACGGTCGCAGAGCTCGCGCACGCCGCGCACGAACGACGCCGGCTGCGGCCAGATCCCGGCCGCGCCCTGCACGAGCGGCTCGAACACGACCGCGGCAACCGTCTCGCCTTCGCGCTGGAGCAGCGCTTCGAGGCGCGCAAGGCTCACGCTGGAGGCAGCTTCGAGCGAGGTTTCGTCGCACGCGCCGCGGCCCGCGATGGGCTCGCACAGATACGGCGGATCGAACTTCGAGACGCGGAACGTGATCGGCTCGTAGCCGCGATGAAACGGCTCGGAAAAACCGAGGCTGACCGATCCGATGGTATCGCCGTGATACGCCTCCGACAGCGTCACGAAGCGCGAGCGTCCGGGCTGCCCGCGCTGGAGCTGGTACTGGAACGCCATGCGAAGCGCGACTTCGACCGATGTCGATCCCGAGTCCGAGTAGAAGACCCGCGTTAGCGGTGCCGGCGTGATCTCGACGAGCCGCCGCGCCAGCTCGATCGCCGGCACGTGCGAAAGCCCGAGCATCGTCGAATGCTGCAGCCGGTCGAGCTGCGCGTGCAGCGCGGCGACAATTGCCGGGTGACCATGGCCGTGCACGTTGCACCACAGCGACGACACGCCGTCGAGATAACGCCTTCCCGCTGTGTCGGTCAGCCAGAAGCCTTCGGCCGACTCGACGATGATCGGATCGTACGACAGCCACTCGCTCGTCTGCGTGAACGGATGCCAGAGATGACGGCGGTCGTCCGCGAGAAGCTCGCTCGCTCGCGCCGTCGCGACCTCATCGGCGATCGGCGGCAGCGCGGATCCGGCGGGAAGCTCAGTCATGGACATCTCGAAGCACGCTCGCGAGCGCGCTCGCAGCTCCCGCGATCTGTTCGGACGTATGCGTGGCCATGAGACTGAGCCGCAGCCTCGAAGTTCCCGCCGGCACGGTCGGCGGCCGGATCGCGGCGACGTAGTAGCCGAGCTCGAGAAGACGGGCAGCGGCCGCGACCGCGCGACGCGCATCGCCGACCATGACCGGAAGAATCTGGCTGTCGAGGTTCGGTACGTCGAGGCCCGCATCGCGCAGGCTCTGTCCGAGAGCTCGCGCACGTGCGCGAAGCCCTGCCGCACGCTCTGGCTCGCGCGCGATCACGTCGAGCGCAGCGCCGGCTGCGGCTGCGGCCGAAGGCGGAAGCCCGGTCGTGAAGATGAACGGCCGCGCGCGATTGATCAGGTGGTCGATGAGCCGGCGCGATCCGGCCACATACGACCCGAAGCTCGCGAGCGCCTTTCCGAGCGTTCCCATGTGAATGTCGATGCGCGACGCGAGCCCGAGCTCTGCGGCAAGCCCCGCGCCGTTCGGGCCGAAAACGCCGGCAGCGTGCGCTTCATCGACCATCAGCCATGCGCCGTGCTCGCCCGCCGCATCGGCGATGGCCGCAAGCGGCGCCGCGTCGCCGTCCATCGAGAACACCGACTCGGTGATGACGAGGACCCGGCGCGCGTCTGCGCATCCTGCAAGTGTTTCGCGAAGGCTTTCGACGTCGTTATGCCGGTAGATGGCGACGCGCGCGCGCGACAGCCGGCATCCGTCGATGATGCTCGCATGGTTGAGCTCGTCGCTGACGACGACGTCGCCCGCGCCGACCAGCGAACAGATCACGCCGACGTTCGCGTGATATCCGGTCGAGAACAGCAGCGCGGCCTCAGAGCTTTTCCACGCGGCGATCCTCTCCTCGAGATCGGCGTGCGCCGTCATGTGCCCGGAGATCAGGCGTGACGAAACCGCGCTCGCGCCGAACGCGCGCGTCGCGCGTGCCGCGGCTTCGACGACTTCCGGATGATTGGCGAGACCGAGGTAATTGTTCGAGCAAAGCAGCACGGCCTCGCGGCCGTCGACGAGCACGGTCCCGTTCTGCGCGCCGCCGATGACGCGCAGCCGGCGAAGAAGCCCGCGGTCGTCGACCGCTCGAAGCTCTTCGGCGAGCACGCTGTCGAAATCGGGACGCGCGCGTGCGGCGTCGAGTGCTTCGCAAAGATCTGCCGCAGATTGGATGGATGTTGCCAACGATGGGGACCTGCCGGGCTGGCCGGGTGGCTAACATCGGGCCAGCCCGGCAGTCAACCGGCGTCCTCGCTTGCCGGTTTACACTTCCGAAGCCGTCTGTTGCCGGCAGCGCAGGATCACTGCCCGTCGTAATCGGCAGGGAACAGCGTCCAGCGCCCGGGTCGTGACGTCCATTCTGCGGTCACGTACGCGACGTCGTCACCGAAGTAGACCTGGGTCGTCATGACCGGGAGCGTCGCGGCCGAGAAATCGCCGTAGGCCGTCACGCGGATCGCGAAGCCGACTTCGCCGCGATCGACGCGCCGGCGAACGCGCAGCTTCGCGATGCCTTCGCGCACCGGCGAGCCGTCGTCGGGCGCACGGTAGAACCATCTCTTCTCGCCGCTGGCCTGGAGATCGACCGGCTTGACCTCGGCGCTGTAGATCACACCGTTGGCGTTGGTCAGCGAGACCACGAAACCGTCGACGAGCGGATTGATCGCGGACTCCGGCACCATCCTTCCGTGGAACGTGAATCTTCCGACGGACGGGCGCTCGCGGGCTTCGCTCGCGAGATCCTGCTCGAGCTCGGGGATGTAGATGATCGCCGGATCGCGCGCGAGCGGTACGCATGGCGGCGCGGGCTGGCACGCGTCCGTGCAGGTCGGCTCCGGTGCTTCGGCGCAGTCGGGATCCGCGCAATCGATCAGCCCGTCGCCGTCGTCGTCGATCAGGTTGTTGCATATCTCGTGATCGTCGGGGTCGCACGTCTCGCCGCAGCCGGTCTCGACGATGCCGTCGCCACAGACTGTGCCGGTGCCGGTGCACTGTCCTGCAACGCATTGGTCGTGCGGCGTGCACGGGCTGCCGTCGCTGCACGGCGCGTCGTTGTTGGTATGGCTGCACTCGCCCGATGGTGCGCAGAGGTCGTCGGTACAGGCGTTGCCGTCGTCGCACAGGGTATCGTCGGGGACGCTCTCGCACGCATCGGCCTGCTCGCTGCACCGGTCGACGGCGCAGCCTGTCGATCCCGAGCAGACCGGCGGCGGCCCGCTCCGGCAGCCGAGCGTCGGGCTGCAGATTTCCACGCCGTTGCAGAAAACGCCGTCGGCGCAGTCCGTATCGTCGGGAGTATGCCGGCACGCGTCGATCGAATCGTCACAGACGTCGGTCGTGCACGCGAACGGATCACTGCAGTCGACCGGCGCGCCTGGCTTGCAGCCCTTGTCGGTACAGGTTTCGACTCCGTCGCAGAACTCGCCGTTGCTGCACGCGTTGTCGCTCGGCGCGTGGGTGCATTTGTCGGTCGCCTCGTCGCACGCGTCGACGGTGCACGAGATCGAGTCGCCGCAGTCGACGGGTGTGCCTGGCTGACAGCCGACAAACGGGCTGCAGATCTCGGAGCCGTCGCAGAACTGGTGGTTGTCGCACGCGCGATCGTCCGTGGTGTGCGTGCAGCGGTCCTGCTGCTCGCTGCAGTCGTCGACGGTACACGAGATCCCGTCGCTGCAGTCGATCGGTGTGCCGGGTGCGCACGTTCCGGCGGGCGTGCAGATTTCCCGGCCGTTACAGAACTTGTTGTCCTGGCACTCGGCGCTTTCGGGAACCTGGACGCATCCGAAGCCGTCGGCCGCGTCGTTCATCGGATCGCAGATCGCGTCGTTGCATCCGATCGCGCGATCGGCGCACTCCGCATCGTTCTCGCAGAGCGGCTCCGGCACGAAAATGTCGATATCGAGCGGGGTAAGCGGACAGTTGCACTTGGCGGCCGTACCCGGCTGCACGTCGACCGGGCCGGTGCAGGTCTCGTTCGAGTTCTGCTGCCAGCTCGTGCAGTTGGCGACGTCGAGCTTGTGATTCTGGTTGGCGTCGACGCACGCGACGGTCACGCTCGTGACCGGCAGGTTGACGATCATCGAAGAGCTCGTGTCGCCGCAAAGATCGCCGTCGAGGTCGCGGAACGGCGACGGGCCCGTCGGCAGCGTCAACACGCGGCAGTCACCGACGAGCGCCTGCTCGCCGTCGGTGCCGATGAACAGCCCGATGTCGTAGCGTGAGGTCGCCGTCGTCACGACGGTGAGGGTCGCGTTGAACGTGACGGTATCGGTTTTCGACGTGCAACCGTCGTCGGTGATCACGACGTTGTTGATCGCGGTGATACGGATGTCGTTGGCAGTGCAGTTGAGCGGGGTGCCAAATCGCTCCTGGATGCACGGGAGTGCCGACGCGGTCGTCGCGGCTGCGAACGAGATGGCTGCCGACGAAGCGAGCGCGGCGAGCGCCAGCCGTCCATCGGTCCGACGGTCACTGCGAAGGGCCGTCCTGATCGTTTTCATGACGATCATGGCGCCCACCTCCTTTTTGCTCAGCCCCTTGCCCGTCTGTCCTGAACAGGACTTCAGACCGCGATTCGAATTTCCGGCAAGTCCGGCTGCGTTACGCGAGGCGGCGCGCAACGAGCGTGGCTGCAGGTTCGAAACCCGTCGCGCACGACAAAACAGCAGCCGTTGCGCGCCGTTCGTCGCTCGCTCGCACGCTTCGTCAAGTCGAAAATTTGCGCGACCGGCGCGCGGGCTTCGACGCAATCGCGTACCACGGCGTCGAGGGAAGACCCGTTCGCGCACGCAAAAAGATGCGAGCGCACGGTGATTTGCCGACCGACACACGCAGTTGCTCTGCAGTTGCGTCCGCTACGGGCGCGGACGCGCCGCCTGTCCGGAAAATCGCTTCGCAGTCATTGCCTGACGAAGCTCGTGCTTCTAGCCTCGAATCCGTGCAATGGAGGTGACCGATGGAATCCCGCTCGAAAGCGAAACGCAGCGATCCGTCTTCCGGTAAGAACGATCCGCCTTCCGCAAAGAAGAAGAAGGCTCCCGGCGCGAACCACTCCGGCGATGTGCCGGACGATTCCGATGCGGCCGACGCGACACTCGCGCTCGATCCCGGCTCGATGGAAGACGAAGAGATCGCGGCGTCGATCCGCGAACAGTTTCGCGAAGAAGTCGGCGACGATCTGGCCGGTGTCGCGGTGACGTGCCGCCGCGGATGCATCACGCTCGTCGGCGAGGTTGCAAGCGAGGAGCTTCGCGAGGTCGCGCGGCTCATCGTCGAGGACGAGAACGGCCTCGAGGTCCACGACCGGATTCTCGTCAGTCAGATCGCGGGAGAATCTCCGGGCGAAACCGAAGAAGGCGAACGGCCGCTTCCGGATGACATCCGGATCGTGCAGGACGACATCGACGCCGAGGACGTCTCGGGAGACATTCTCGAAGTGGAAGATGAAGGCGTCGGATTCATGGCTCCGTCGCGTCCGGTTCCGGAACGCTGAGGACGGGTTTCTTCGTGCGGCGGCTTCGAGCCGTCGCAACGAATCCCGCCGCCAGCTCCGGCGTAAGGCCGGGTCCAGGTTCGAGATCGACGTCGTTCCAGCGAAGCGGCTGATCGCACTTCGGACATCGGCTCTCGGCGCGTCCGACATGGCCGCAGGGCTTGTGACGGATCAGCAGCGGCGGGCCGGCGCCCTTGTCGAGCCAGCGGTCTCCCCACCGAAGCAGCGCCAGCATCACGTCGAAAAAGTCGGAACCCTTCTCGGTCAGCAGGTACTCGAACCGCCTGGGCTTGTCCTGGTACTGGCGGCGCTCGAGGAGGCCTTCGGCGACCAGGCGTGTGAGCCGCTGGGTCAGTACGTTGCGGCCGATCGAAAGCCCTTTCTGGAACTCTTCGAACCGCGTCGCGCCGAGGAACGCCTCGCGGATGACGAGCGGCGTCCACCAGTCGCCGAGCAGGTCGACGGTCCGCGCTACCGAGCAGGGCCATTCATGGAACGGGGTTCTTTTCACCACGGACTGCATAGCAGGTTGCACAAGTGAACGCACTCTGCAACTATCAGTCTCGCTAGTGAACTGACTACGTTCTGCCGGGACGACGTCCCGAAGGAGGCCGCATGAACCCGCAAGATTCCTCCCAGGCATTCGCCGCCTTTGCCGAAGCGTTCGAGGTCGGTTTCGCGTCGCGAGACTGGACCCCGGTGGACCGCATGATGACCGACGACGTGGTCTGGTCGCTGGCCGAGCTGCCGCCGCCGGTCGGAGGCACCCATGTCGGACGACAACAGGCCATCGATGCGATCCGCCTCAGCACCGACACGTTCGACCGTCGTTTCGACCGGCGCGAGCCGGTGATCACCGACGGTCCGCGCGAGATTCCCGGCGGCATCCACATGACGTGGGCCGTGACGTACACGCGCGACGGTCTGCCGCCGTTCGTGCTGCTCGGCGAAGAATGGGACCTGTTCCGTGACGGCAAGCTCGAGGTGCATCGCGAACGCGTCCACAACCTGGCCGAGATGTGGACGTACGTGGCCAATCACAACGACCGGCTCGCTCCGGTCGCGCCCTGACGCGGAGGCTTGCGATGATCGTCCGATGGATCACCGGCCTCGTGTATTCGCGAGGACTGCGCGCGCTCGAGCGCGGAGACCTCGATTCGCTGCTCGCCAACTTCTCCGAGAGCTGCACGCTCACGTTCGCCGGTGACTCGCCGCTTGGCGCGAAGCTTTCGACAGCGGCGGAGCTCCGCCTGTGGTTCGAGCGCTTTCGGCGGCTGCTTCCCGAGCCGCGCTTCGAAATCCGCCGGCTCGTGATCAGCGGGCCTCCGTGGAACCAGCGCCTGGCGTCGCATGCGATCATTCGCAGCACCGTCGGCGGCGAGCCGTACGAGAATCAGTTCGGGCATTTCCTCACGCTGCGCTGGGGAAAAGTCGTCGACGACCTGATCATCGAGGATACGCAGATGTGGGAGCGCGCATGCCGCCGCCTCATCGCCGCGGGTGTCGACGAAGCGGCGGAAAAACCCATGTGGCCGGTGGCGGTCCCTGCGCGGTCGTATGCGACGGCGCCCGCTGCGGCTGCCGCGTCTCGATGACATCGCGCATCGAGAGTTTCATGCCTCGCTACGATGCGATCGAGACACATCGCCGCGAGATTGCCGCGCCCAAAGCCGTCGCCTACGCGGCGCTCTGGAACGCGGATCTCGGCGCTTCACCGGTGATCCGGTTCCTGTCGGCGCTACGCTCGCTGCCGGCGATGCTGCTGTCCGAGCGCAGGGTGCGTCCGCGCAGGCTCGATCTGAATGCGATGGTCGGCGCAGGCTTCGGCAAGCTTGCCGAGGATGCGCCCGACGAAGTCGTCCTCGGCGTAACCGGACGGTTCTGGCGCCCGGTCGGCAATCTCCTTCCGTTTCGCGAGGCGGACTTTCGCGGGCCCGTCATGCCCGGCACGGCGAGAGCGGTCTGGAACTTCGCTCTCCAGGAGCTGTCGCCGGGTCGCACGGTGCTGACTACCGAAACCCGCGTGCTGTGCGGTGATCCGGCCAGCCGCAGGAAGTTTCTCGCGTACTGGCTCCTGATCCGGCCGTTCAGCGGGTGGATTCGCGTCGTGATGCTGGAAGCGATCGACCGCGAAGCAATGCGGCACGCTTCCCGGTCGGACGGCCCGGTGGCCAGGCCGTAAGCGGGCACAAGACGCGGAACGTTCGATGCGGCGCCGCCTGCGCGCTAGTCTCGCCCGGTGCCGACAAAACGACCTGCGGCGAAGGACGCCCTCAAGCGATGCCCGTGGGTCGACCTCACCAAGCCCGATTACGTCGCCTACCATGACGACGAGTGGGGCGTCCCGGTCCATGACGACCGCAAGATCTTCGAGTTCCTGACGCTCGAAGCCGCCCAGGCAGGGCTCAGCTGGTACACCGTGCTGCGCAAGCGCGAGGCCTATCGGCGCGCGTTCGCGGATTTCGACCCGCTGAGAGTCGCGCGCTTCACGCCGGCGCGCGTCGAAAAGATGCTTCTCGATCCGGGCATCGTTCGAAACCGCCTCAAAGTCACGTGCGCCGTCAGCAACGCGAAGCATTTCCTCGAAGTGCAGCGCGAGTTCGGGTCGTTCGCGGCGTACATCTGGCGGTTCGTCGGAGGCAACCCGCTCGTCGCCGAGCGTCGTGTGATCGCGGACTATCCCGCGCGCACCGCGATCTCGGATGCGATCAGCAAGGATCTGATGAAGCGCGGTTTCCGTTTCGTCGGCTCGACGATCATCTACGCGCACATGCAGGCGACCGGTCTCGTCAACGATCACTCGGTCGACTGCTACCGGCGCAGCGAGCTTCTCGCGAAATCCCGCAAGAAATGACGCGTCGTCGTACGAAGAAGCCGGGGCGTGCCGCTTCCCAGCCGCCGGAGGACACGTCCGCGCCGTCGCGCGCGACGAGGATTGCGGCTGCGCAGGCGGCGGCACGGCCAGTTGCGGCTCCGCAAGCGGCCGCTCGGCAAATTGCTGCTCCACCCGCTGACTCGATGCTCGCATCGCTGCAGGAGCTGGCGCGGGAGGCATCGAACCGCATCGTGATGCTTGGCGTGGTGCTCGGGTTCTTTGCGATCATGGCGGTCATAGCGGCGCGCACCAATACACCGACTCCCGACGAGTTCGTCTACGTTCCGGCCGGTTACTATCACCTGACGACCGGCGACCTGACGTTCGATACGACCAACCCGCCACTGCTCAAGATGCTGATGGCGGCGCCGCTGCTCGCGATGGACGTCCGTATCGACACCAGCCCGAAGGCCCGCGACAACAGCACGGGCTGGGGCGCGTGGATCTTCGGTACGAGCTTCATGGAGCTCAATCGCGAGCGTTATCTCGACGCGTTCTTTCGCGCGCGCCTGGTGATCGTCGCGCTTGGCCTGGTTCTCGGCGTGCTCGTCTTCGCGCGCGCGCGCGAGCTGCTTTCTCCGGCCGGCGCGCTCGCGGCGCTTCTCGTTTACGGCACGATGCCGCCCGTCATCGCGCATGCGTCGGTTGCGACGCTCGACGTCGGCGTTTCGCTCGCGCTGTTTGCCGCACTGATCGCGGCGGCGCGGTTCGCCAGAAGCAAGGCCGTGGTCTGGGCGCTCGCGACCGGCGCAGCGTTTGGTTTTGGGTTCGCGATCAAGGGCACGGCCGCGTTGTTCGCGCCGCTGGTTCCGATCCTCGTTGCGGCCGAGTGGGACGACTGGAACGCGGACGGGATCCGGCGATTCGTGATCGGCGGCGCGTCGATGCTCGCGGCCGCGTGGCTTGCGATCCTGGTTTCGTACCGTTTCTCGGGCTTTCCGCTTCCGGCGCCGCTCGTCGAGGGCATCCGGTTCCAGATCGCCGCGAGCAGCTCGGGAGAATTTCCGGCGTTCCTGTTCGGCAGCTGGTCGCAGAAAGGCTGGTGGTACTACTACCTGGTCGCGCTCGTGCTGAAGACACCGATCGCGTCCCTGGTGCTGTTCGTCGCCGGAATCGTCGCGATCGCAACCGGACAGGGCAGGCCCGGCGATGCCGCCGGAAGCCGGCGCGCAGAGGCCGCGTGGATCCTCATTCCGCCGCTGTTTCTCCTCTACGTGCTGTCGTTCCACTACGCGAAGGATTACGGAATCCGCTACCTGTTGCCGGCGTTTCCGTTCCTCGTCCTGCTTGCCGGCCGCGGCGCGGACCTGCTGCTGCGAAGCGGAACATATGCGCGCGCGGCGCTGGCCGTGCTGCTCGTTTGGCAGACGGCGGCATGCGCGTTCGCCGGACCGCATCAGCTTGCGTACTTCAACGAGCTTGCCGGAGGTCCCGATCGCGCGCGCACGCTGCTTCTCGATTCGAACCTGGACTGGGGCCAGGACCTCGGACGGCTTGCATACTATCTTCACGACCGCGGTCTGCGCAGCGCGTGCATCGGATACTTCGGGCACGTGAGCCCGAAGGTCTACGATCTCGACTTCACGCTGCCGCCGACGACACCGGCACCGGGACTGTGTGCGATCAGCGCGAACTTTCTCGCGGGATATCCGTACGCAATCACGTACGCTGGAGATCGCATCCGCGGCGTGCGGCCGGGAGCGTGGTCGTGGTTCGACAAGCTGGTGCCGATCGCGCGCATCGGCCGCTCGATCTACGTATACGACGTGACGGCCGAAGACGTCGCGCGTCTTGGCGGATCGCATCCGCCCGCCGCCTCTCCACCGGCGCGCTGAGCGCTTTGACATCGTGACGGCACCGGCAAAAGGAAGCGCGATGGGTGTTGCGGCGGCCAACCATTCTCATCCCGGCATCGTCATTCCGACGTACAACGAGAGCGAGAACATCGAGCGGCTCGTCGCCGAGATCCTCGCGCTGCCGGTCGGAGCTCACGTTGTCGTCGTCGACGACAACTCGCCGGACGGGACCGGGGAGCTGCTCGACAAGCTGGCCGCCGTCGAGCCGCGACTGCACGTGGTGCATCGCCCGGCCAAGCTCGGCCTCGGCACCGCGCATATCGCCGGCATCCGCAAGGCCGACGCGCTCGGCCTCGACCCGATCGGCACGATGGACGCGGATTTCTCCCACCACCCCCGTTACATCCCGAACCTGATCGCCGGCCTCGCCCACAACGATGTGATGATCGGCTCGCGATACGTGGCCGGCGGGGGCACCAAGGACTTCGGGCTCCACCGCCAGCTGCTCAGCCGGACAGCGAACACGTTTGCCAGGACGATGCTCGGCCTGACGTCCGGCGACTGCACGGCCGGTTTCCGCCTGTACCGCCGGGAGACGCTCGCCTCGATCGATCTCGATTCGATCTTCTCGAACGGGTACTCGTTCCTCATCGAGATTCTCTTTCTCGTTCAGGCCGCCGGCTGGAAGGTCGGCGAATCGCCGATTCTTTTTGAAGATCGTCGCGAGGGGATCTCGAAGATCTCGCGCAAGGAAATCGCCAAGGCGGTCTACACGGTGCTGCGGCTGTTTGCGCAGCGCGGACGCATCCGCGGCGGCGTCGCGCGACCGGCGTCGCGACCGAGGTAGTCAAACGCGTACGTCATCGTGCTGCGCGTGATGAAGAGGCTCACGCGCACAGCAAGTGGAACTATCCACTGCGTCGACGAATGCGCTTTGCTTTCCTGCGATTTCTCTTCGAAGGCACAGAATCGATTTTTGTAAATCGAATACGGCCAAAAGCATTGACGGCCGGAGGACCGGCGGATAAGTTCCGGCGATCGCAAGTAGCCGAATCCCTGGAGCGCACGTCCTGCGGACGTGATGGGACGAAGCTCTTTCGAGACCACGGGTTGCCGGAATTGCGGTGCCCGAAACCTTCGGAGGGAAAATGAAACGACATTTCACGCTGGGCGCCGCGGCGGCGCTCTCGGTTTTTCTGATTGGCGGACTGGCAGGCAGTGCGCACGCGCGCACCGCGAACAAGACGCTCTATCCGATCGTCTTCGCGCACGGCGCCGGCGGCTTCGACAACATTCTCGGCTACGACTACTGGGGCGATGACTGGGGCGTGTTCGTGCTCGACCCGTGCGACGGGTTCCTCGAGACTACGTGCAACGGCGACATCGACTACAACCAGAAGTCGTTCATCGCATCGGTTACGCCGCTTCAGTCCTCCGAAGCGCGCGGCTACGAGCTCTACCAGGACATCCTCGGCTACATGGCGACGTCGGGCGCGCAGTACGTCAACATCGTCGGGCACTCGCAGGGCGGCATCGATCTTCGCAAGGCGGCCAAGCTGCTCTACACGAACAAGGCCCGCACGGTCGTCAAGTACGGCATCAGCCTGTCGTCGCCGCACCGCGGCTCGCCGATCGCGAAGTACATCCTCGACCTGAAGCCCGGCGTCGTTTCGGTAATCGACGCGCTCGCGACGTTCTACGGAAGCATCGTCTACGGCGCCGGCAACGACGGCTACGCGGCTGCCAAGTCGCTCATGTACAACGACTACAGCGCGACCGACGGCGTGACGACGGGCCTCGCGGCATACAACGTCACGTATCCGAACAGCCCGACGTACATCGCGCGCAGCCGCAGCATGGTGACGGCCCAGCAGGGCCTCGACATGAATCCGGCGCTCTACCTGGTGCAGCAGGGGTTCTACAACATCGACGGTGACGGCTACGCGGCCAGCGACGCCGACAACGACGGCGCCGAAGGCATCGGCAACGGCAACCGGAACGACACCGACGACGATGGGCTGGTCGGCGTGAACTCGGCCCAGATGGGCCTGCGCCTCGAGCACGTCGGCTGCTGGCCCTGTCTCGATTACGTCTATGAGCGGACGGCCACCGGCGACTGCACCAACCTGAACTCGCCGCCGTCGATTGCGATGACGTCGAAGTCGTACGTGATCCCGCAGGATCACATCGACATCATCGGCGTCGGACCGGACACGTTCGACGAGATGGAGTTCTACGCTGCACTGACGGACTACATCGCCGACAGCGGATTCTGATCCGCCGTACTTGCGGTCATGTTCAGGGGCCGTTATCCCGTCGGGATAACGGCCCCTTTCGTTTTATCCATCCGTTGAACTACCTGCCGCCCATGCATCGTAGAGGCTCCCGTGTCTGACCGATCGAAGAATCGCAAAATTGTCTTCGCTGCCGTTGCCGTGGTCGCGCTCGTCGCCGTCGTGTTCCTGCGGTCCGGGTCCGGTCCGTCTCCGGGGCCGAAGAAAGGCGAGGATGACGCAACGCAATGGGTCGACGGCGACGGATCTGGAGCTTCCTCTCCGGATTCCTCGCGGCGCCAGGCGCGGGCGCTTGGCATCAGCGACAGCCGGTCCGACGACGAGGCGGCGGAGTACCTGCGCGAGCAGTTCGGCGCGACGATCGACAACAAGCGGTCGCAGATCAAGGCGATCGAAAAGCTGATCAATTACCTGATGAAGCGCTATCCGGACGACTGGCAGAGCCGGCTGCAGGCGCTGCTCGCCAAGGCATTCCCCGGGCTCGCCGATCAGCTCTATGCGCAGTTCCAGAACATGTCGTCGTACAACGAATGGCTGAAAGCGCACCATGACGAGCTCGCGAAGATGGATCCGGCCGACAGGCGCGAGGCGCTTCGCGATGCGCGCTCGCGCTTCTTCGGCGCGGATGCCGAGGAGATCTTCGCGGAGACTCTCAAGCAGGACCAGATCGCCGACGCGATGGCGGCCATCAAGGACGCGCACGACACCACGGTCAAAGAGAAGCTCGATACCTACATGGATGCGATCAACGATGCGTTCGGAGAAGAAGCGCCGCAGTTCATCGAACGCCGGCAGACCGAATTGCTCGGCCGCTTCGTCGAGCTTCCATCGGTGCAGGACGATCTGTACGCGATGTCGCCGGAGCAGCGCGAAAACGAGCTGTCGAACATTCGTGCGGCGATGGGTCTCGACGAGCAGGCTCTCACCCGATGGCGTACTCTCGATGCGGAGCGCGATGCGCAATGGGATACCGGCGAGGACTACATGCGCGAGCGCGACCAGATCGTGAAGTCGTCACAAGGCGACGAGCAGGCGCGGCGGCTTGCGGAGCTTCGCACGAAGACGTTCGGAGAAGACGCCGACACGATCCGCAGCGAAGAGGATGCGGGCTTTTTCCGTTTCGGCCATCGCCGGGTTTATGGAAAAGAGTAGCCGACACTGCGGAGGTTGCTCATGAAGACGATCAAAAATTTTGCAGGACTGATCGCGTTTATTTTCATTGCGGCGCCGGGATTCGCAGCGCCGCCTCCGATGGGTGCATGCTGCAACATCGTGGCCGGCTGCTGCCCCCCGCTCGGCAACTGCCAGATCACGACATCGTCGTTCTGCGAATTCGGCTACCAGGGTGACGGTACGGTCTGTCCGGATTGTCCGGCGACGACCACGACCACTACGACGAGCACGACGACGCTCGCACCGACCACCACGACGTCGACGACCACCAGCACGACGACAACCACCACGCTCGGTCCGGGAACCACGAGCACGACGCTCGTGCCCGTGTCGATCTGCGGAGACGCGAATCAGGATCTGGAGATCACGTCGACCGACGCATTGATCGCGCTGAAGACTGCGGTTTCGACCGCGAGCTGTCCGCTCGAACGATGCGACTACAACGGAAGCGGCGAGGTTACTGCCACGGATGCGCTCGCGATCCTGAAGGTCGCCGTGGGACAGCCGATCGTGCCGATGTGCCCGATCGTGATCTGAAAAGAACAAACCGCGACAGAAAAACGGGGTCGACACCGATTTGCGAATATCGGTGTCCGACCCCGTTTTTTTCTACATCGAGAGCACGATCTTTCCGAAGTTTGCGTTCTCTTCCATCAGGCGATGGGCGTCTGCTGCGTTCGCGAGCGGAATCACCCTGTCGACGACGGTCGCGATCCGTCCGCTCGCGATATGCGGCAGCACGCTCTTTTCGAATGCGCGCACGGCCGTCGCTTTCTCTTCGAGCGAGCGCGCCCGCAGCAGAGTGCCGCGGATCGTCAGGCGCTTCTGCAGCATGGCGCCGAGCGCGAGCTCGCCGCTGAAGCCGCCCATGAGGCCGATCAGGATCATCCGCCCTTTTTCCGCGAGCGCGCGCACGTTCGACTCGAGATACGACGCGCCGATGAAGTCGACGACGACGTCGACGCCGCGCCCGCCGGTCGCTTCGCGTGCGCGGTCGGCAAACGCTTCGGTTTTGTAGTCGATCGCGACGTCGAGCCCGAGCTTGCAGGCCGCATCGAGCTTTTCCTTCGACCCGGCCGTGCCGAGCACGATCGATGCGCCCATGACCCTGGCAAGCTGGATTGCCGCCGTACCGACGCCGGAGCCGGCCGCGTGCACGAGCACGCTTTCTCCGCACGCAAACGAGCACTGCAGGAGCGCGTCGTGCGCCGTGATGAACGCTTCCGGAACCGAAGCGGCCTGCTCGAACGTGAGCCGCTCGGGAATGATCGACGCGAGCCGATGATTGACGACGATCTTTTGCGCGTAGCCGCCGCCGGCGAGAAGGCCCATCACGCGGTCGCCCGCGCGAAATCCGGTCGCGTTGGCGCCGGCGCTTTCGACTTCGCCCGCGAACTCGAGCCCCGGAATTTCGAACTCCGGCTTTGGTCCGGGCTGCGGGTAAAGGCCACGACGCTGCAGCAGGTCTGCACGGTTGAGAGCGGTGGCCTTTACACGAACCACGAGGTCGTCCGGACCGCATGCGGGGTCGGGCAGGTCGCGCAGCGCGAGCACTTCCGGCCCGCCGTATTCGGCAATCACGATGGCTTTCACGAGGAGAACTCCTTGGCGACGGTCTTGAGGAACGCGCGCGAGCGAAGAGGCTTTGTCAGATGGAGATCGACGAGGCGATCGAGAAGGGCAGTCGCGAGGCGCCCGACCGCAGGCTCGGCGACGTCCGGCACCGAGAGCGTCGCGCCGCGCACGTACGCCATGAGCGGCGGATCGATCACGCGGCGGCTCGGCCGGAAGCGTTCGTCTGCGGGATCGAGCCCTGCGGCTTCGGCTTCGTGACGCGCGCAGATGACGCCGCTGCCACGGCTGTCGAGAATCGGGCGCGAGCCTTCGGTGACCGGCTCTCCGCAGATCCCGCAGATCCCGAAGTCCGGCGCCCAGCCGCTGCGCTCGAGCAGGCCGAGCACGAAGTGGTGGGCGAGCGGTTCGATCAGGTCGCGGCCAAGCCGGCTGATGACCTCGCGATAAAGCTCATACAGGTCGCGGCACGGATCGCGGTCGGCAGTCATGACCTCGGTCAGCTCGGTCAGGTAAGAAGCCCACGCGAATGCGTCGAGGTTCGATGCCAGCGCCGGGTTCGATGCCAGGACCCGGCTCTCGTGCAGAAAAGCCAGTGAGAATTGGGGTTTGCGGTCGAGGCGGACCTGGATTTCCTGAAACGGCTCGAGTGCTCCGCCGGCGAACCGGCGCACCGAGCGACGCGCGCCTTTGGCGATCGCCGAGATTTTCCCGGCCTCTTCGGTGAGCAGGACCAGGATCCGGTCGGACTCCCCGAAGTTGCGGCTTCGCAGGACGAACGCGCTGGTGATGATTTCATCCGCTGCCACGGTTTCCCCGAAGAAGTCCCAGAAAACGTCGCGCCCGACGTATTCGCAAGGATATGCCATCGCTTTCATTGACACGCTGCACCGGCGACTTAGCTTCGGCGCGCCGTCGCCCGCCGGAGGCCCCCTTACAATGAGCCAGGACGATTCAAGCCAAGCCACTTCCAGAGCAGACGAGCGCGCCAACGGCGCGGATGGCGACGAGCCCCGCTCCACGCGCAGCGAGGCCGATACGACCAGCGATGTTTCGGGCGAAGACGCCGAGCCCGGCGTAGCGCTGTCCCCGGAAGACGAGCTCGACGCGGCCCGCAGCAAATCGGCCGAAAACTACGATCTTTACGTGCGCGCCAAGGCGGACATCGAGAACATCCGCAAGCGCCACCAGCGCGAGCTTGCCGATCGCGCCCGATACGACGGCGAGTCGCTGGCGCGTGACATCGTTCCGGCCATCGACGACCTCGAGCGGGCGCTCGAGCATGCTGGCGACGGCGCTGCCGGAGTCACCGACGGCATCGAGCTCGTTCGCAAGGGCCTGATGGCTGCGCTCAAGCGCAACGGAGTCGAGCGCATCGAGGCCGAAGGGAAGCCGTTCGACCCGGCTGAGCACGAAGCGGTGACCGTCGTCGAGACCGACGAGGTGCCGCCGAATACGGTCATCAGCGTTTTCCGGGCGGGCTACAAAATTCGCGACCGGCTGCT
Source organism: Candidatus Limnocylindrales bacterium (assembly GCA_035571835.1). NCBI lineage: Bacteria > Bacillati > Chloroflexota > Candidatus Limnocylindria > Candidatus Limnocylindrales > Candidatus Limnocylindrales bacterium. The sequence goes on from DATNBU010000045.1 coordinate 140,588, forward strand.
GCGCGCCGCAATGGTCTCGGTGTCGAAGGCACCCGAATCCAAGGCCTGAAAACGCGGAAAACCGGCGAGAAATCCACTTGCGGACCGGGGTCGGGTGCTTACTTACCCGACCAGGCGCAAAGGCGCACAAAAATCCGGAAGACGTCCTGCATCGACACGACGAGGTGACGGGAGCTTCCAGCGAAAGAGGGAATCATGGGCAAGGTCATCGGCATCGATCTCGGTACCACCAACTCCTGCGTGGCCATTCTCGAAGGCGGACAACCGACCGTCATCTCGAACTCGGAAGGTGGTCGTACGACCCCGTCGGTCGTCGCCGTCAACGACAGTGGCGAGCGCCTCGTCGGCACGATCGCCAAGCGCCAGGCGATCACCAATCCGCAGAACACGGTCTATGCGGTCAAGCGGCTGATCGGACGTCGCTTCGACGATCCGGAAGTGGTCAAGGCGCGCACGCACCTCGGCTACGAGGTCGTCAAATCCGACAACAACGCGGCCTACGTCAAGCTCGGCGGCAAGGTGATGAGCCCCGCCGAAGTTTCGGCCGTGATCCTGCAGAAAATGAAGAAGACCGCCGAGGACTATCTCGGCGAGACCGTGAACGACGCCGTCATCACGGTGCCGGCGTACTTCAACGACAGCCAGCGTCAGGCGACGAAGGACGCGGGGCAGGTCGCAGGCCTCAACGTTCTTCGCATCATCAACGAGCCTACGGCTGCCGCGCTCGCGTACGGCCTCGACAAGACCGGCGATCGCAAGATCGCGGTATTCGACCTCGGCGGCGGAACGTTCGACATTTCGATCCTCGAGCTCGGCCAGGGCGTGTTCGAGGTCAAGGCGACCAACGGAGACACGTTCCTCGGCGGTGAGGATTTCGACCAGGCCATCATCGAGTGGCTGGTCGCCGAATTCCGCAAGGACCAGGGCATCGACCTTTCGAAAGACCGCATGGCGCTGCAGCGGCTCAAGGAAGCTGCCGAGAAAGCCAAGTGCGAGCTGTCGACGTCGATGGAAACGGACATCAATCTTCCGTTCATCACGGCGGACCAGTCCGGACCGAAGCATCTCAATCTCAAGCTGTCGCGCGCCAGGCTCGAACAGCTGTGCGCCCCGCTGCTCGATCGGCTCAACGGCCCGTGCACCACGGCGCTACGCGATGCCGGCCTTTCGGCGTCCGAAATCGACGAAGTGGTGCTGGTCGGCGGCATGACGCGCATGCCGGCGGTCGGCGAGCGCGTCAAGAAGCTGTTCGGCAAAGAGCCGCATCGCGGCGTCAATCCCGACGAAGTCGTCGCGATCGGTGCAGCGATCCAGGGCGGCGTGCTGGCCGGCGACGTCAAGGACGTGCTGCTGCTCGACGTGACTCCGCTGTCGCTCGGCATCGAGACGCTTGGCGGCGTGTTCACCAAGCTCATCGACAAGAACACGACGATCCCGACCCAGAAGGCGCAGGTCTTCTCGACGGCCGAGGACAATCAGCCGGCGGTGTCGATCAAGGTCTTCCAGGGCGAGCGCGAGATCGCGGTGCACAACAAGCTGCTCGGCCAGTTCGACCTGACCGGCATCGCGCCGTCGCCTCGCGGCATGCCGCAGATCGAAGTCACGTTCGACATCGATGCCAACGGCATCATGCACGTGTCGGCCAAGGACAAGGGAACCGGCCGCGAGCAGCGCATCGAGATCAAGTCCGACAGCGGCCTGAGCAAGGCCGAGATCGAGCGAATGATCAAGGATGCCGAAGCGCATGCGGCCGAGGACCACAAGCGTCGCGAGCAGGTCGATGCGCGCAACGAGCTCGACTCGATGATCTACCGGCTCGAGAAGAGTCTCGCCGACGCGGGCGATGCAGCCGACGAGTCGATCAAGAGCGAAGTGAATGCCGCGCTCGAGAAGGCCCGGCCGGCGCTGCAGCTCGAAGACGCCGAAGCGATCAAGCGGGCAAAGGACGAGCTCGAGAAGAGCGCGCACAAGCTTGCCGAGGTCATGTACAAGAAGGCGCAGGCCGATGGCGCTGCGGGCGGCGACGGACACGCGCCGGGCGGACCCGGTGCGGACGGCGCCAGCGGAGCGTCGCGCGCCGGCGATGATGTGGTCGATGCGGACTTCGAGGAAGTGAAGCCGAACTGATTCACGAAGAGAGGCACCTGCGGGTGCCTCTCTTCGTATCCGCTCGGGCGCGAAGCGATCTGGAGTTTGCAGCGTGAAGCGCTCGCGGCTCGACAGAGCGCGGAACTAGAGGCACAAGCTGCGGGCCCGCATCGCCGACTGGCGACGCGGGCCCGCGCACATTGAGGCAGGGCGGTAAGGCAACGTGTCGAGAGATTACTACGAGATCCTGTCTGTGGCGCGCGATGCGTCACAGGACGAAATCAAGAAGGCCTATCGCCAGGCCGCGCTCAAGTTTCATCCCGACCGCAATCCCGACGACAAGGACGGCGCCGAGCGACGCTTCAAGGAAGCGAGCAAGGCCTACCAGGTGCTGTCCGACGCCGACAAGCGCGCGCAGTACGACCGATTCGGCGAGGCCGCGTTCGAGGGGCCGGGTGCCGGCGGCTTCGACTTTTCGTCCGCGTTCGCGAGCGGTGCGTTCGAGGACGTGCTCGGCGATCTCTTCGGCGACTTTTTCGGCGGCGGAGGACGGCGTTCGCGCAGCCGGCCCGCGCGCGGCGACGACCTGCGTTACGATCTCGAGATCACGTTCGAAGACGCTGCGCGCGGCTGCGAGAAGCACATCTCCGTGCCGCGCACCGTCACGTGCGAAACCTGTAGCGGCAGCGGCGGCAAGCCAGGGACATCTCCGGAAACCTGTTCGGGCTGCAACGGCGCGGGGCAGATCCGCTACCAGCAGGGGCTTTTCCAGATCGCCAAGACGTGCGGGCAGTGCAACGGCGAAGGCAAGGTCAACAAGAGCCCGTGCACGACCTGTCGCGGCGCCGGACGCACGCGTGCGATGCGCGAGATCAAGGTGAAGATCCCCGCGGGCGTCGACAACGGCTCGCGCCTCAAGCTCCGCAATGAAGGCGAAGCCGGCGTGCGCGGCGGAACTCCCGGCGATCTCTACGTCGTATTGTCGGTACGCGAGCACCCGCTGTTCCATCGCGACGGCGCCAACGTCGTCTGCCAGCGTCCGATCTCGATGATCGATGCTGCGCTCGGCGCCGAGGTCGACGTGCCGACCCTCGACGGCGTCGTCAAGCTCAAGATTCCTGCGGGCACTCAGCATGGAAAAGTCTTTCGCCTGTCCGGCAAAGGCGTGCCGGATCTGCGACGCGGCAGCGGTGCGCGCGGCGATCAGTACGTCGCCGTGCAGATCGAGATCCCGACCAAGCTCGGCCGCAAGCAGCGAAAGCTGCTCGAGCAGCTTCGCGACGAAGGCGCCGAGAATCACGAGTCGCTGGTTGCGTCGTTCACCAGCAAGCTTCGCGACATGATGAGCTGACCGGGCGATGCCCCGGTCCGACGCTCGGATCCCGGCCCTCCGGGCGCGCGCTTCCCGGGCACACGGAGAGTTCGAATTGCTCGCTGCCGTTCGCCGCTCGATCGGACGCGGCGGCCGCGGGGTCACGGTCGGGATCGGCGACGACGCAGCCGTCGTTCGCGTGGATGCCGCTTCGCAGCGCGCGGGATCCTCGCTCGTGCTCACGACCGACGCGATGGTCGAAGGAGTCCACTTCCGGCGATCGTGGCTGACGGCGCAGCAGATCGGCGTGCGCGCGTGGCGCGTGGCCGTCTCCGACATCTCGGCAATGGGCGCGAGACCGCGCTGGGTACTGCTGTCGCTCGAGCTGCCCGCGGGACGAGCCCGGATGCCCGAGCGCGACGTGCTGGCACTGATTCGCGCGCTCGGCGCCGAGGCGCGTCGAAGCGGAGCCGCGCTGGTCGGCGGCAACGTAAGCCGCGGCGCGGCGCTGTCGGTCACGGTAACGGTCGTCGGCGAAACGGCCGCAAAGCCCGTGCTGCGAAGCGGCGCGAAGCCCGGCGAAGTCGTCTTCGTGACAGGGAATGTCGGAGGCTCTGCGGCGGCGCGCCTCGGGCTCATGCGCCGCACGCGATCGGACGGCATCCGCGGCGCAGCTTCCGCGTACATCCGGCCACCGCTGCGGGTGGCATTCGCCGCCGAAGGCTGCGTGCGCGGGCTGTTTTCCGCGATGATCGATGTGTCCGACGGCCTGCTGCAGGATCTCGGGCACATGGCCGACGAGTCGAAAGCCCGGATCCGTATCGACGCTGCTGCGATTCCCGTTCATCCCGCGGCGAAGCGTTCGCAGAAGGACCAAGGCCTCGAGCTCGCGCTGACTGGCGGCGAGGACTACGAGCTCGCGTTCACCGCTCCGGAGCGGCGCGCCGGCGCCATTGCGATGCTCGCCGCCAGACATCGCGTGGCCGTGACTCCGATCGGCTTCGTCGAGCGTGGACGCCCGGCAGTCACCGATGCAGCGGGGCGGCCTTTCGCGTTCGCGAGGGCCGGCTTCGATCATCTGCGTGCGCGGAGCTCACGATGAATCCCGCAGTGCTGCGAACGCTCCTCGAAGAGCTCGTCGAAGGCCGCATCGGCGTAACCGATGCGCTCGAGCGCATCCGCCATCTTCCTTTCACCGATGTCGAGGGCGCACGGCTCGACCACCATCGCGAGCTGCGCACGGGAATGCCGGAAGTCGTCTTCGGCGAGGGCAAGACGTCCGGGCAGATCGTGACGATCGCGCGCGAGATGATCGCGCGCTCCGGCGCGGTGCTGGTGACGCGTCTCGATCACGACAAGGCCGCGGCACTCGTCGAGGCCGTCGACGGAATCGATTACTACGCGGACGCCCGCATCGCGATGTGCCGTCCCCGTGAGCAGGCGCCGGGCGCGGCGCACGTTGCGATCGTTTCCGCCGGCACGTCCGATCAACCGGTCGCGGAAGAAGCCGCGCGCACGCTCGAATTCCTCGGCGCCGCGGTGCGCCGCTTTCGCGACCTCGGAATTTCCGGCCTTCACCGCCTGCTCGCCGAACGCGAGCGGCTTTGCGAAGCATCTGCAGTGATCGTCGTGGCCGGTATGGAAGGAGCGCTGCCGAGCGTCGTCGGAGGGCTCGTCGACGTGCCTGTCATCGCCGTGCCGACGAGCATCGGCTACGGCGCGAGCTTCGGAGGTCTTGCAGCGCTGCTGGCGATGATGAACTCGTGCGCGCCGGGCGTTACCGTGGTCAACATCGACAACGGATTCGGCGCGGCCGTTGCAGCCGCGGCGGTGCTGCGCGCGGCTGCACGCCTGAAATGAAACGCTACTTCGGTGCTTCCGCGGGTGCCGCGACCGGCGCCGCGGCTCCGGCCAGCTTCCAGTCGAACGTGTACATGCGCATCGAGTGCGCCGCGTAGTCCTGGATCAGCATTTTCGTCGGACGCGGCCGCGAGCCGACCATGACCCAGTCCTTGTCCGTGCGGATGCGGACGAGGTTGTTGAACGTGTCCTTGTAGTACTTGATCATGTGCGGGACGAGCTTGGCCTTGTCGAACGTGACCACGTACAGCGCGTACGGCCGCCCCGGATCCGCGTACAGCGAAACCGTCTGTTCGAGCGTGTTCTCGTCCGACGTCAGCGCGCGGCCGTAATCGGTTTTCCAGAACGGAAAGAAATCCATGCCGCGCAGGTCGGTGCCGGCGAGCGGCTCGTCGACGCCGAGCTTCGTTGACGCGGCGCCGGTCCTGGTGACGGCCTTGCCGTCTTTCCATGCGAGCGGCGTTTCCGATTTCCAGCCGGTCCCGGGCTGTTCAAAGACGACCGTTCCGCCGCCCGCGGGATCGATGACGAGGTGCGCCTTCGACGTGGTGCCGTCGGCGTCCTTGATCGTCACATCGGCTTCGACCTTCTCGTTGGCCGTCGACATGCGTTCGGCACGCTCGAGAAATGCAGCGAGGTCCCCCGCTTGGGCGGGTCGCAATACGGCCAGAGTTATGCCCGCGGCCAGAAGAAGTACGGCCGGGACCGGACGGACGGGACGCAACCGATGGATTGGCATGGAGCCAAGGCTGAGTTGCGGGCGGCCGGTTTGTCAAGCTGACCGCAGCGCCGATGACCTTCACCGATGGCGATGAAGCCGGGGCGCCGTCCCGGAACCGCCGTGGTTTTCCGCTCCAGGCATCCCGCCACAAATGTCCCGGCCGCAATTTAGTGGCACGACTCCATGGTTGATTGGATGTAGGGTTTCCGGGCAGATACGGTAGAAATGCGGGGGCGCGCAGCGAGGGTGCGCTGCGCTTCGTACCGGCGTCGGACGCCGGTGTCCTGGTCATGCAATCCTCAGCAGCGCCGAAGATCGGCGCGGTTGGCCGCATCTGTTCTATGAGGGAGGAATTTCTTCAATGATCCAGCCGGGAAGAGCGCTCGTCGCTTCCTTTTTGCTCGTCGCAACCGTGGCCGTCGTTACGGCGCGGGCGGACGATTCTGACGGCGCGTCCGCGACGGTCCCCGTGCAGACCAACATCGTCAACGGGATCCCGACTCACCTGCAGCCGACGACCGGTGCGCTCCTGTTCGTCGGACCGGATCTGAAGAACCAGTTTCTCGATTGTTCGGCGGTGCTGATCGGCTGCCGCACGGCGCTGACCGCCGCGCACTGTGTCTGCGAAACGGCGAACAATGCCGCCGAGTGCCTGAACGATCTTCCGAATCTCGACGTGGCCGATCTTCGCGTGTTCTTCCAGCACAGCGGTTTTCATCACGTTCGCGAGATCTACATCGATCCGGCCTACGTCGCGGGAGTCGGCGGCGACCTGGCCATGCTGCGACTGTCCGAGCTCGTCACCGGCATCGAGCCGTCGCCTTATCATCGCGGCTTTCCGACCTCGCCGGACCACGGAACGCCGGGCCTGATCGCCGGCTTTGGCGACAGCGGCTTCGACAACCTCGACGAAGCCATCAAGCGCGTCGGATCGATCGAGACTGCGGCGTGCGTTCCCGGCACCGGCGTATTCGAGCCGGCCAACATCTGCTGGAACTTCACCGGCGCGGTTTCCAAGCCGGGCGACGAAGCCAATCTGTGCCTCGCCGACGACGGCGGCCCGCTGTTCATCGACTACGGCAACGGTCCGGAAGTGGCGGGCATCCATGCCGGCGGCGGCAGCACATGCGACGTCGCCGGATATTCGTACGACACCAACGTCGCGCGAGCGCGCGACTGGATCGACGAAGTCGGAGGCCTCGACGTCAAGCGCGACCAGTGCAGCGAGCTCGGCGAAGTCGGCGAGCCGTGGGTCAAGGTGCAGGGCGGTGAGGGCAACCTTCCGAAGAACGAGGACGAGAAGCTGTTCTCGTTCATCGTTCCCGAAGATGCGCTCGTGCTGCGCGTATCGGTCAACGGCGATACCGATCAGAACGGCGACTACGACATGTTCGTCGGACTCGGCCAGAAAATCCCGACGCGTCTCGACAACGACTGCCAGGCGCGCGGGGTCGGCCAGTTCGGCTTCTGCTCGTTCGAAGAGACGGGGACCGATCACGTCAATGTCCTGATCCGCCGCGCGCGTCCGCGCATAGGCACGGGTCACAGCCGTTTCCAGGTCACCGTCACGGCGTATCAGCAGAAGCCGCCGGCGGACGATCCGCCGCGTGGTCCCGACAACCTGCGTTATTCCGTACGGGGTCCGGGCCTTCGCACGCTCACGTGGATCGACGATTCGAAGAACGAAACCGGCTTCGAGCTGCAGCGCCGGCCCGGAACCGATCCGCTCGCCGCGTTCACCAGGCGCGCGACCATCAAGGCCGACAAGCAGCTTTATCTCGAAAGCATTCCCGACGACCAGGTCTTCACGTACCGCATTCGCGCGTTCAACGGTTTCGGCTCGTCGGAATGGTCGAACATCTGCGTCGTGAATCTGCCTCGCATGCACCGTCCGACCAGGCTGCACGCGACGGCGCTGACTCCGGATGCAGTCACGCTGAAATGGCGCGACAACAGCAACGGCGAGAGCGCGATGGAGCTTCAGCGCCGCAAGTTCGGCTCGCTTGCATGGAAGGCGATCAAGGTGCTTCCGTCGGATACGAAGGGCTACGTCGATACCGGGATTACCGAAGGTCAGACCTACCAGTACCGCGTGCGTGCGCGCGGCTTCCTCGACGAGTGCATCCCGCACTCGCGGTTCTCGAACGTTCTCGAGGTGACGGTTCCCGCGCCCTGATTGCGGCGTTTACGGCCGGCCGGTCACGGCCGGCCGGATCGGAGCGCGTCTTCGATGATGGCGCACATCTCGTCCATCGAACCGGGTTTCGCGACCAGGTGCCGCACGCCGGCTTCGCGAGCCTTCTCGCGCATTTCGTCAGTGACGTATCCCGACGTCACCATGACCGGGAGGTCGGAGCGAAGCATCGAAGTCTCCGCCGCGACCTGCAGGCCCGAGATCCTCGGCATGTTGTAGTCGGTGACGACGAGATCGAATCCGGAAGGGTTTTCCTTCAGCGCGGAGAGGGCTTTTTCGGGTTGCACGAAGCCGCTCACGCGGTAGCCGAGGCCGCGAAGCATGCGTGATGCGAGGTTGACCATCGCTTCCTCGTCGTCGAGATAAAGAATCGATCCGCGCGCTTCGGCGCCGGCGTTGGGCCTGGAATCCGAAGGTCTGGAGGCCGCTGCCTCAGGCGTGCCGGCGGGATGCGCGCCGGTCACCGACATATGGACGCCGATTCCGTCGGGCAAGGATGCACGCAGGATCCGCGTGAGGTCCTCGGCGATGGTTTTCCATTCGTTCGGGTCGGCGGCGATCGTACGCCCTCGACGCAGCGCAAGGATCTGCTCGACCAGTCGAATGCCGTGGCGCCCGGCCTTGGTGATCTCTTCGAGACTCTTCCTGACGGAGCTCGACAGGCCCGGGTCCATGGATGCGAGCTCGGCGTTGCCGAGAACGATTCCGAGGATGTTGTTGAGCTCGTGTACGACGCCGCCGGCGAGCGAGTCGAGAGCCGGGGCTGCGCCCCGTTCGGCCTGCTCCGATGGCGGCTCGTGTCCTCCGCGCGCGTCGCGAGGTGTCCCGGAGCCTTCGCGTTTCGGGTCGTCGTTCCCCACCGGCGTGCTCCTTCCCTCCCGGAGACGGCTGCGAATCCAAGGAGCACAACTACGCTTCGGTGAATGCTGACGCGAGTGCCGGCGCAATGCCGGGCGCGGTCGAGCATCGGCGACCGATGCATGAGCCGCAATCGGGCTACATCACGGCGAAGTAGTTCGTTACGGCGAACTCGACGGCATCGTCGGTCATTGCCGGCGGCACGTCGTGGTAGCTGCAGTAGCTTCGGATCTGAAGCATCAGGTCGCGCGGATGGCAGCAGCGCATCGGGCGGCCCGTTGCGACGAAATAGTTCTCGATGAGGCGATCGATTCGCTCCGGCGTGGGATCGATCCCCAGTCCGGGCGCGACGACGCCGCAGATGCGGCGAAACTGATCCGGCGTCGGATCGGTGACCTCGATCTTGTACGGGAGCCGGCGCAGGAACGCCTCATCGACCAGCTCGCGCGGGATCAGATTGGTCGAGAAAACCACGAGCTGGTCGAACGCGACCTGGATTTTCTTGCCGGTCGGCAGCTTCTGGAAATCGAAGCGTTTTTCGAGCGGTACGATCCAGCGGTTCAGGAGCTCGGCCACCGGCATCGCCTGGCGCCCGAAATCGTCGATGAGCAGCACGCCGCAATTGCTCTTCATCTGCAGCGGCGCCTCGCTCACGTTGCTGACCGGATCGTGACGAAGCTCGAGCTGATCCATCGTAAGCTCACCGCCGACGACTACGGTCGGGCGACGGATGCGGACCCAGCGTGCGTCTTCGAGCGGCTCGCCGAGCACAGGAGAATCGTCGTTGGTCACTTCCTGGTGCAGCACGGGATCGAAAAGACGGATGCATACGCCGTCGGCGAGGATCGTGCGCGGAATCCACAGATCGCTTCCGAAGCAGCGAACGAGCCGTTCGGCGATGCTGGTCTTGCCGTTGCCCGGCGGGCCGTAAAGGAACATCCCGCGGCCGGCGTTGACGGCCGGACCGAGCCTTTCGATCATCTCGGGCTGCAGCGTCATGTCGGCGAACGCTTCGCGCAGATGTTCCGCGCCGATGCGCTGGAGAGTCAGACTTTGCGCTGCCACAGACGCAAGGTAGTCCTCCAGCGGCACCGGCGCTGTCTCGGAATACGTGCACGTCAGCATATAGCGCCGCGCGCGTTCGGCGCCGGCGTCGGTCAGCACGTATTCGTAATCTCCGGCGGCAGCATTGCGCTTGTACGCGAGGAACAGATCGTTCTTCAGCTGGGAGAGGATCGGCTCGACCATGCGGTACGGCAATCCGGTGGCGTGACCGAGGCGCCGGCCGCACGATGCGCCGCGAACCAGAAGGAAACGGCAGAGGAGCTCTTCGACGAAGTCGCGCGACAGTCCGGCGTCTTCGAGGCTCGTCGGTTTGCGCGGCCAGAACCCGGCGACGTCGCTGGTGCGTCTGGCGAGCTGGGCAGCCGCGACTGCACTGAGACCGCCACTGGTGTCCTCGGCGTCGGGCGGCGTCCACGCCGGCTGCGTCTCGAGAGGACGCGTGCTCATGCCGGTTACAGATACGGCGGGACTGACGTCGTCCAGAAGTGACGAGAAACGGGCGATGCTCATTGGCTTTCCCTGAGTATGGAGCGAGTTTTCGTGGGATACGTCCGCGAATACCGCGAGACGCATCCATCGAACGCTCAGTCGCGCATTTTCAGAATCCGGCAGACGCTGCGTGCGACGCCGGTGCGACCGGGCGGCAGCGCCACCAGATCTCCGTCCCGCTGCGTCTCGGCGGCGGGAAGGCTTGCGCGACCTGGCGGTAATGCGAGGACCAGCTCGCCTTCGCTGTGAGAATCAAAATCGAAAGTATGGTCGAAACTGCGGCTCGACTGCATGACCGATTCCCCGTTGGTACGCCGCTTTCGGACTGCTTGCGCCCGGATGGCGCACGTTTCGGCAGGCCGGATGGACGGCGGCGACCGGCGCGCATCCTATTGAACGCTCCCCCGAAGGGATATGGGGAAATTCCCGCGTGAGGGCCCGGGAAGTCCCCGCAAGCCCCGGGCTCCGATCGGCAAGCCGCAGGGACAGCCCGGGTAGCAGCGACCGCCGCACCACGGATAGCGGCGGTCGATCCGGGAAAATTCGCAGAGGCGGCGGGAATATCAGGTCTGGCGCGCCGGCCCTGCAGAGGCGGGGTCGCAAAGCCCGGCAAGGATCGCGAGCTTGACGAGATCCGGTACCGACGTCGCACCGAGTTTGCTCATGACGTGCGAGCGATGTTCCTCGACGGTCTTCTCGGAAAGGCCGAGCTCCATCGCGACCACTTTGTTCGCCTTGCCGTCGACGACCGCCAGAAGCACCTGCCGCTCGCGCGGAGACAGCTTCGCGACGAGTGAACGAACAGCGGCGACGCGCGCGTCGCGTCCCTTTTCCACGCGCGAGGTCCGAAGCGCACTTTGCACGGTATCGATCAGGGCCTGGGCCGAAAACGGCTTTGGAAGAAAGTCGTGCGCGCCGAGCTTCATGGCTTCGATCGCGACCGGAACCTCGTCGACTCCGGAGATGAAGATGACCGGCGGCGTGACGCCGTGATCGCGCATGCGGCGGACCAGCTCGATGCCGCTCATTCCGACGAGCCGGATGTCGACGACGAGTGCGTCGATTTTTTGGGCGTCTAAAGCGGCCAGGAGGGCAGCCGGACCTTCCCATCCGATGCACTCGATACCAACAGAATCGAGAGCTCTCTGGACGAGAACTCGAATTCCTTCGTGGTCGTCCACGACGTGGACAACGCCTGGACTGGAGACCGTGTCTTCCATTGCGGACATCCTGGATCCCGCCACTGCTCGATCGAAACGGTCCCGGCCAGGAGACACGAGCGGTGCTTGCGTTCGGTTGATCAATCCCCGCTGCAGACAATTCCATTCGCGGACAAAAACGACAAGCCAATTCGCGCACCGCCGGGGCGATTGCTTCGCATTGCTGTGGCCTTGCGGCAGCGCGACGACGCGACGCAGCGCACGGGGCTGTGCGAACTGCGGGTCGTTATGCCGCGGATGATCTTGCCCGACCCCCGCACGTCGATACAAACGTCGCGTGCGCTTTCTTCACTCTGCCGACTGGCATCTCGGGCGAAGCTTCCTTGGCCTGTCGCTGATCGACGATCAGGCGCACGTGCTCGAGCAGCTCACTCGCGTGGCCGTGGAAAGCAAAGTCGACGCGGTGCTGCTGGCCGGTGACATCTACGATCGCTCCGCGCCGTCTTCCGATGCCGTCAGCCTGCTCGACGAGACGCTGACGCGCCTCGTGCTCGAGCACGGCATCGCCGTGATCGTGATCGCCGGCAATCATGACAGCGGCGAGCGTCTGGCGTTCGGGTCGCGCCTTCTGTCGGGTCGCGGACTGCACGTGGCGGGACTTGCACCGTGCGTGGTTACGCTCGACGACGAGCACGGTCCTGTCGACATCGTTGCGATCCCTTTCTGCGAGCCGTCGGCGGCGGCCGGACGCTCGGGCGACGACGCGATCGCCGACCACGATGCGGCGCTTCGCGCCGAGATTTCGTGGGCCTCGAGGCTGCCGTTCCGCGGCAACGGCGGCGCCGGCCGGCGCAAGGTGGCGCTCGCACACGCGTTCGTGGCCGGCGGCCATGCCAGCGAATCGGAGCGACCGCTGGTGCTCGGCAACGCCGCGCTGGTTCGATCCGACTGCTTCGATTCTTTCGCGTACGCAGCGCTCGGACACCTGCACAGGCCGCAGCCGGTCGGTCGTCGCGAATGTCGCTACAGCGGCTCGCTGCTGAAGTATTCATTCGACGAAGCGGCCCATCGAAAGACCATCTCGCTCGTCACCATCGGTGCCGCCGGCGCGTGCGACGTCGAGGAGGTAAGCCTTTCGGCACGTCGCGACGTGCGCGTTCTCGAAGGCACGCTCGACGAGATCCGGCGCGCGGCGGCGACGGACAGCTCGCGCGACGACTACGTGATGGTCCGCCTGAGCGACCGCGGCGCCGTGCTCGATTCGATCGGCAAGCTGAGGGCGATCTATCCGAACTGCCTGCGCGTCGATCACGCCGCATTCTTCCGCACCGAGCCCGGCGCCAGGCAGGCGGTCGATCTTCGCCGGCAGGACGAAGAAGAAATGTTCGAGGCGTTCTTCCTCGAGGTGACCGGTGAGCGCGCCAGCGAACAGGAGCAGCGCGCATTCTGCGATGCGCTCGCCGCGGTCCGGCGGTCGTCCTGATGCGCCCGCTTCGTCTTACGATGCAGGCCTTCGGTCCGTACGCCGAACAGGTCGAGCTCGACTTCCGGCGGCTCGAGAACCGCTCGCTGCTGCTGATTCACGGCCCGACCGGTTCCGGAAAGACGACGATTCTCGACGCGATGTGCTTCGCGCTGTTCGGCGAAGCCGCCGGTACCGATCGCAAAGGCAGGGATGTCCGGAGCCATTTCGTCGACGCGCCGGTCGCTACCGAGGTCACGCTCGAGTTCTCGCTCGGTGACGCCTTGTGGCGCGTCCGCCGCATCGCGGAACAGATGCGCGAGGGCGGTGCCAGAACGTCGAAGCCCGGCCAGGCCGCACTCCAGCGCCTTCTGCCCGACGGCGAAGTCGAGCTTCGGGCTTCGAAGATCCGCGACGTCGACGCAGCCATCCGTGAGCTGCTCGGTTTCGAGGTCGAACAGTTCCGCCAGGTCGTCATGCTTCCGCAAGGCGACTTCCGGCGCCTGCTGGTCTCCGATTCGAAGGATCGCGAAAAAATTCTCGAGCGACTCTTCGAAGCGGAGCGCTATCGCCGCATCGAAACCGAGCTCAAGCGCGCCGGAGCCGTGCTCGAAGCCGAGGCTGCCGAAGGCCGCATCCGAATCGAGGAGCTGCTGCGCGTGTGCGAAGCCGCGAACATCGACGAGGCGCGCGCGCGACTCGCCGATTGTGAGGCGCGCAAAGCGGCGAACGACGAGCAGGGTCTGGTCCTCCGCTGCCAGCACGAAGCGGCCATCGCAGCGCTGGCCGAAGCGGAAAAGGGCGTGGCTGCGTGGAACGAGCACGACGCGGCAAAACTCGCGCTCGTGACGCTCGAGAACGAATCGACGGCGTTCGGCCGCAAACGCGAGGAGCTCGCCGCTGCCCGCCGGGCACAGCAGGTCGAGCCGCTTCTGGAACGGCTGACCAACGCCGCCGCGTCGCTCGACAAGGAACGGCGCCGCGTCACGGAGGCGCAGGGCGCGCACGGCAACGCGGTGCGCGCGTTCGAGGCGGCGTCGGCGGTCCTCGATCGCGAGAACGCGCGAAGCGAGCAGCGCGAACGACTCGCGGCACGCGTGCAGCGTCTGGAGCAGGCGAAGAACACCTCGGGCAGGCTTGCCGATTCGCGGCGCCAGATCGCCGGTTGCGACGCGGAGATAGCGGCCGCGGCCGCGGCGAGCACTGCAGCCGCCCGCGACATCGAGCAGTCGCAAGTCTCCATCGATGCGGCCGACGCCGGGATCGCCGCGCTCGAGCCGCTGGTTCGCGAGCTCGAGAAACGCAGAAGCGCCGTGGGCGAACGGACGCGCGTGCTCGGCGTAGTACACGACATCGAGCGCACGCGCTCGCAGCTTTTTCAGCAGACGATCGCCGCCGGCGGCGCGAAGAAGCGCGTCGACGAAGCCGAACAGGACGTCGCGACGTGCGCAGCCGCGGAAGTCGACGTCCTGCGGCGCTGGTTCGACGGCCAGGCCTCCGTCCTTGCCGCGCGCCTCGAGCACGGCGCGCCGTGCCCGGTTTGCGGATCGACCGAGCATCCCACGCCGGCCGCATCCGATGGCGAGGTGCCGCTCGAAGCCGACGTGCATGCTGTGCGGGCCCGAATCGGGGCCGCACGCGTGCTGCTCGAGAGCCGCCGCCGCGAGCTCGACAGCGACACGGCGAAAGAGGCCGACCATCGCAGCAGGATTGCGGTCCTCGAAGGATCGCTCGGCGACGAAGCCTCGCTGACCGGCGAGGCCGCAGCGCGGGCGCTCGCCGAAGCGGAGCAGCGTCTGATCGAAGCGGGCAAGGCGCACGCGCGCAAGTTCGACCTCGAAACCGAAAAGCGCGCGCACGCGAGTACGATCGAAGCGGCCAGGCAGGCGCTGGCCGCCGCAGAGACGCGGACGGCCGCAGCCAGAGAAAAGCTCGCCAGCGAAGCGGCGCGCGTCGCCGAGCTCGAACGGTCCATCCCGGAAGAAGCCATCGGCAGGGACGTCGCTGCGCTGTTCGACGAGGCCGTGCGCGACGAGACGAATGCGCGGCGTGCGTTCGACGATGCACGGACCGGACATGCCACGGCACTGCAGGCCCGCACCTCGGCGGAAGCGTCGTTGCGGTCGGCCGAAGCACGCGTGCGCGATGCCGACGAGGCTGCCGCGTCGGCTGGCAGCGATTTCGACAGCGCGCTTGCGACGAGCGGCTTTGCAGGCCGCGACGCGCTCGACGTCGCCAGGCGCGCGGCCGGCGCGATCGAAGCCCTGGAAGCCGCGCTTCGGCGTTTCGACGCTACGCTTGCCGCCGCAAAAATCCGCGCAGAGCGCGCTGCTGCGGCAGCGGGCGGTCGTGAAAAGCCCGATCTGGCCGCGTGTCAGCAAAGCGCTGCGGCTGCACGCGCAGCGCTCGACCGGAACCTCGACGAGAATGGGCGTCTCGGCGAAGCGCTCGCATCGATCCGTCGCAGCGTGAACGCGCTCGGTGAGATCGCGGCGATCGTCGAGGCCGCGGAGCGTCGTTTCCTGTCGGTCGGACGCGTCGCGGCGATCGCCGACGGACGAAACGAGGCCGGCATATCGCTCGCGCGCTTCGCGCTCGGCTCGCTGCTCGACGACGTGCTTGCGGCAGCAACCGAACGCCTTGCCCGCATGAGCCAGAACCGCTTCGCGCTCGTGCGCGCCGGAGATCGCCGCGACCGCCGCCGCAGCGGCGGGCTCGACCTCGAGGTCTTCGACTCGCACACCGGTGTCGCCCGTCCGGCGGCAACGCTGTCCGGCGGCGAGGGCTTCCTCGCATCGCTGGCGCTCGCGCTCGGGCTTGCCGATATCGTCCAGGCCCATGCCGGCGGGATCCGTCTCGATACGATGTTCATCGACGAGGGCTTCGGGACGCTCGATCCCGAGGCGCTCGACCTCGCGATGCGGACCCTCGAAGACCTGCAGGCCGGCGGGCGTCTGGTAGGCATCATCTCGCACGTGCCGGAACTGATGGAGAGGGTGGGCGCCAGGCTCGAAGTCAGCGCCGGGCGTCGCGGCAGCACGGCCCGTTTCGTATGCTGACGGCCCGGCGGGCGGCGCCGGCACCACGGCGATGAAAGCTTTGCTCACGTTTCCACTCGGCGGCCGAAGGTTCACGCAGCTCTTCGTCGCAGCGCTGATTGCCGGGCTGGCGATCGCCTACGCGAACGGCTTCGGGATCGGCTTCTATTTCGACGACAGTTACGGGATCCAGGAAAACCCGGCGGTCCGAAGTCTCGCGAACATCCCGCGCTTCTTTTCGGATCCGTTCACGCTGACCACGGTGCGCGAGAACGTCGACATCCGCCCGGTTCTGGTCACGACGTTTGCAGTCAACTACGCGATCTCGGGAAACAACCCGTGGAGCTATCACGCGTTCAACCTGATCGTGCACCTGCTCACCGCGCTGATGGTGTTCGTGCTGGTGCGCGACCACATCTGGTGGCCGGCTTCGCGCCGCGGGCCGGACGGAGGCGCGCGTCTGCCGGCGGCCGCTGCTGCACTGTTCTTCGCGCTCGCGCCCATCAACAACCAGGCGCTGAATTACATGTGGGCGCGTTCGGCGCTGCTGTGCACGGCGTTCTACGTCGCGGCGTTCCTTGCAATCATGAACCGGCGCGTCTTCGCCGCAGTGCTTCTCCATGTGCTTGCGCTGCTGACCAAGGCCATCGCACTTACGCTTCCGGCTGTCTTCGTCGCGTACGACTTTCTCTATCGCGACCGAAAGCGGCACCCGACGCTGCGCGCGTGGCTCAGGGACTGGAAGGAGCTGATTCCGCCGGTTGCGCCGCTGGCCGCGATCAACGTCGTCTACCTTTTCTTCCGTTCGAGGATGCTTCCCGACTGGGCCAACGATGCGCTGCACGAGCCGTGGGTCACCCCGTGGATCTGGTTCATCAGCCAGTGGTCGGCGCTGCTGCACTACGTGCGAATCTTCTTCCTGCCGTACGGTCTGTCGGTGGACACGGATTTTCCGTACACGATGCACGTTGCCGAACTGCGGGCATGGGGATCGCTGATCGTGATCCTCGCGTGGGTCGGGCTCGCGCTGCGCTACTCGAAGAGATACCCGCACGTCGCGTTCGCCACATGCTGGTTCTTCATCACGCTTGCGACCGAGTCCACGTTTACGCCGCTTTCCGAAGTCGTCAATGACCACCGGCCGTATCTCGCTTCGGCGCTCGGCCTGAGCGTGCTCGCGGCGTGGCTGGTTGATAGCGCGGCAAGGCTTACCGCGAGGATGACGGGTGGAAACCGGCGCGTCGTGTTTGCGGCCATCGTTGCGGTGCTCTGCGTCGGTGCGGCGGCGCTGGGCCATCGCCGGACATGGCAGTGGTCCGACGAGCTGCGCCTGTGGGAGTCGACCGTCGCGGCGAGCCCGAACAACGGGCGCGCGTGGATGAACGCCGGGCTGGCGTCGATGAATCGCGGCAATCTCAAGGAAGCCAAGCGGCGCTTCGAGAAAGCCCGTGAGCTGATGCCCACGTATCCGTACCTGCACATGAACCTGAGCACGCTCGCGATCGCGGAAAAGCGCCCGAAGGACGCCGTCGAATCGGCGCGCCAGGCCGTACGATTCGCACCAAAGCTTGCGCGCACGCATTTCTATCTCGGCGTCGCGCTCGACGAGCAGGAAAACTACGCCGAATCCGTGCAGGAGTTCCGGCGCGCGATCGAGCTCGATCCGAACGATTACAAGGCGCGCCAGCTTCTGGAAAAAGCCACGTCGCTGCTCGCGGCGCAGGATGCCGCCAAGGCCGAAGCCGCGATGATGTCCGAGGGCCTGCGCCTGCTCGACGTCGATCACGACAGCGCCCGTGCGATCGCCGTGTTCCGCTCGCTGCTCGAACGCAATCCGGAGCACTACGGCGCGACGTTCCAGCTCGCCCGCGCGCTGGATACGGCCGGCAAGCAGGCCGAAGCGCGGCCAGTGTGGGAAAAAATGCTTACGCTCGCGCAGCAGGCGAAGGATACGCAGACCGAGACGAAGGTGCGCGAGCGGCTGGCGAAGAAGGCGACCTGAGCGCTGCTCCGGTTGCAGCCACGATCGCAAAGCACGCCCATGCAATGCTGAGAAAGCGTGCGGCCGTCTCGCGCAGCAGCATTTCAGCGCCTGTCGTAGTCGCCGATATACGTCCCGCGACTGATCCCGAGCATGCTCAGGAAGAACGACGAGAACATCGTCTGCACTCCGAGGAAGAACCACATCGACCAGAAGATCACGCCGCGCATCTGCGAGAACTCGCCGAAATCGCCGCCGGCCCAGCTGCGAAATACCGAAATGTCGCCGACGAGCCCGACGAGTGTCAGGATCAGCCCGACGATGAGGCCGGTCTCGAGCTTGACGTTGCGCAGAAGGCCTCCGAGCGACGACCTTTCCGCCGGTGCGAAGCGCTCCGAATGGCTGAAGACCCTCGCGAACATCCCGATCGAGAGAATCTGCACGCCGAGCAGCACGAAGATCATTCCGAAGAACATCGTGTGGATGTCGAACTCGACGCGACCGATGTGGTGCGGCCCGGAAAACAGCCAGAGCACCATCAGCATGCCGACGGTCGCGAGCACCGCCCCCGGAGCGAGGAACAGCCAGTTCGGCGCGTACAGCAGCATGAACCGCAAATGCCGCCATCCGTCCGGAAAGCTTCGCAGATGCGGCGGGCGCCCGCGCCGGTCGGGCCACAGCGTGATCGGAATCTCGGTCATGCGGATGCCGAGTCGCGACGCCTTGATCACGAACTCGGATGCGAACTCCATTCCGGTCGTGCGCAGGTCCATGCGCTGGTAGGCGTCCTTCGTAAAGCCGCGCATCCCGCAATGTGCGTCGCCGATGCCGGAGCGGAACAGCAGGTTGAGGATTCCCGACAGCACCGGATTGCCGACGTAGCGGTGCAGCCACGGCATCGCGCCGGGCTTGATCTCGCCGCGCATGCGGTTGCCCATCACCACTTCGTAACCGGCCTGCCACTTCTCGACGAAGCGCGGGAGCTCGAGGAAATCGTAGCTGTCGTCGGCGTCGCCCATCACGATGAACGTGCCGCGGGCTTCCTCGATGCCTTTGCGCAGCGCATGCCCGTAGCCCTTGAGGGCGGCGTGCACGACGCGCGCGCCGTGGGCACCGGCAAGATCGACCGAGCCGTCGGTCGAGCCGTTGTCCGAGACGACGACCTCGCCGCGAACCCCGGCGCGCGCGAAGGCGCTGATCGCCTTGTCGACGCACGCGTCGATCGTCCGTGCTTCGTTGAGGCACGGAATGACGACCGAAACCTGGGGAGCATCTTCCGTCATCGTCTTCGGGATCGCTCGAGTGCGAAGCGTGCAGCGCGCGGCGAGCCGGTCGCATCGCGTGCAACGAAGATACGGGGTTCCGTGCCGTCGTGCCACTCCTGCGGGGCCGCCCACGATACGCATTTCCGTCCCCGCACTTTCCCATCTTCGTTGCGACTGTTGTAGATGGCGCCGATGCCGTCGTTCCTCACGGGCATTGCGGCGAGTTTCGGCGCGGCGGGCGCGTCGAAATGGAGCACACCCGATCTGTTCTCGATCGCTTTCGCTGCTGTGCTGGCCGTGCTCGTGATCGCCGTTCGCCGCCATCCGTCGGCGCCGCGCATCGTCGCCGCCGCCATGGTTCTCGCGCTCGTCACGGTTGCGTGGCGGTCGGTCCAGTTCGACCTCGTCGGCTGGCACGGCTTCATGCACGGCGCGGTGATGGAGCGGCTCGTCGACGGAGGCCCGATTCCACCGGAGGACCCCGCGTTCGCCGGCGGTACCCTGCGTTATCCATGGATCGAGCACTGGCTGATGGCGAGCCTGTCGCGCATGACGGGCGTCCATCCGAACGTCGAAACCATCGCTTTCGAGATCCTGCTGTTCGCCGTCTTCCTCGCCGGAAGCGCGGCCGTGGCAGCGGCCGTCAGCGAAGATCCCGAGGTCATTGCGCTGGCCGTGCTGCTGGCCGGTTTCGGCATCTCGATCTTCCACGGCGGGCTGCTGCGCCAGCTCGTGTTCTACCTGTTTCCGCAATCGCTGCTGGAGACCCGGATCATTCCGATCGACAAGTTCGCGAATATCAGCGCGATGCCGCCCGGCTATGCGGCGATGGTCTGGTCGGCGGCTGCTTCGCTCGCATTCGTGCGCGGCACGATCCGCGTGCGGACGGCCGCGCTGTCGGTCGCGGCGCTGACGCTCGTCGCGGCGCTGTTTCATCCGCTGAGCTGGACGGGGATCCTCGTATTCCAGTCGGTCGTCGTGCTGATGCTGCTCGTTGCCGGCAGCCGTGACGACCGCGTCGGAGCGTTGTGGATCGCAGCCGGAGTCGCCGCGGCGTCGCTCGTCGCGTCTCCGTACCTGCACTCGATCGGCGCTTCCGAGTCGAGCGACGGCTGGACCGGCGTCGTCGACTCGTGGCCGCTTTTTTCGGCCAAGGCCTGGGATCTCGAGCTGCTGTTCGGGCCACTGGTGCTGCTCGCATTCGTGTACCGAAAAAGACTCGCGCAAATGGTGGGGGCCGGAAACGCGCCGCTGCGGATCATCTTCGTCGCGATCGTCGTGCTGGCCGGAGCATTCCTTTTCGTGCGGTATCCGGGGCGCAATGAATACAAGTTCCTGCTCTATCTGATCCCGCTTGCTGCCGTCGTGGGAGCGATCTGCCTGCGCGAGCTTCTTTCGCGTCACGTGTTCGTCGGCACGCTGGTGGCCGCGGTGTTTCTGCTGCCCGGAGGCCATGCGCTCGGACTGCGGCCGTGGACCCAGGTTCTCGAGCCGGCGCGTGTGGACGGTCCGTATTTCCGTGCAGTCAATGCGTCGTCCGATGCGCTGTTCCAGTGGATTGCCACGCAGACGCCACCCGACTCGGTGTTTCTTTCGGCCGACCTTCGTATCCCGGCGCTCGCGCGGCGCGGACTCTACATTGCGGTCGATGCTCCGTGGCTCGGGCTCGACGGATGGGGCGTGCTGCGCCAGCAGCTGCTCCAGTGGCACATCCGGCGGCCGGATGCGGTGATGTACCGGCGCCAGCATCTGGCCACGATCGTGATCGACGCCGACTGGGCGAGCCTCGAGCCGGCGGTTGCGATTGCCGAGATTCGCAAGGACATCTCCACGCGACCGCTGTTCGTGCACATCCAGAACCCCACGGCAGCCGAGAAGCTCGACCGCACCCCCGGATTCGAGCTTCGCTTCCGCAATGCGGCCGGTTCCGTCTATGAGCTCGGCAACGCAGCGGCCGGTCGCGCAGACAAGGAGTCGAATCGATGAAAGCAATCTGGAACGGCAAGGTCGTGGCCGAGTCGAACGACACGGTCGTGGTCGAAGGCAACCACTACTTTCCGCTCGAATCGGTGCAGGCGGATACTCTCGTTCCGAGCAGCACGACGAGCGTATGCTCGTGGAAAGGAACGGCCAGCTACTACACGCTTCGCGTGGGTGGCCGCGACAACCCCGATGCGGTCTGGTATTACGCGGATCCGAAAGAAGCCGCACGGCAGATCAAGGGCCGGGTGGCGTTCTGGAAAGGCGTCGAGGTGGTCGAGTAGAAAGAGCTATCGCTGCGCCTTCGCATCGAGGAATTCGCGGACGACATCGGCCGGCGAGCGTCCGCCTTCGACCGCTTCGTTGAGACGCCGCATTGCCGCGAGGTCGATCGTCCCGCCAAGGCTGTCGAGCGTGCGGTCGAGCCCGGGGTGCCGCTCGAGCGCGTCGCGCCGCACGACCGGAACCGCTTCGTACGGCGGAAACGCGTGGCGGTCGTCATCGAGCACGCGCAGCGAGAAACGGGCGATTGCAGCATCGGTTGCGCTTCCCACGACGACGTCCGCCTGACGATCGATGAGTGCACGATAGAGCAGCCCGAGGTCCATCGTGCGGACTCCCGCAAACTTGATTCCATACGTGCGCTCGAGCGCCGGGTAGCCGTCGGCGCGTTGCTGGAACTCATAGCCGAACGCGGCCTGCCACCGCGGAGCCGCCTGGGCTGCATCGGAGATCGTGCCGACGCCGGCGTCGTCGCGTACGACGAGCGCGAACGTGTTGTCGAAACCGAGCGGCTTCGTCCACTGGAGGCCGGCCGGCGCATAGGCCGCGCGAACTTTCGCCAGCACATCGCCGGCGCGAATCGATGCGGCGGCCGCGGCTTCGTCCTTCAGGATCGCGCCGAGCGCGGTCCCCGTGTACTCGACGTAGACGTCGATCTGGCCCGCGCGCAGGGCACTGTCGCAGACGAACGTACCGCCGAGATCGAGCTTGCGCTCGGCCTCGAGTCCGCTGCGCTCGATCGCCTGCGCGACCAGCTCACCGAGCACGCGCTGCTCGGTGAAGTTCTTGCCACCGACCACTATTGCGTCGCCGCGATTCGAGCACCCGGCGGCAACCAGCAACGCAATCGCGACGAGGGACGCGCGCGCGTTCCTCCCGAACGCGTTACTTCCGAACGCGTTACTTCCGAACGCGTTCGTCGCGAACGCTTTCGTCGCGAACGCTTTCATCGCGACGGAGCCATGCGTCGCTCGACGGCGCCGAGAACGAGATCTGCAGCAATCGCCAGAAACGCCGCCGGCAGCGCGCCGGCCAGAATGGTCCGATGATCGAGCATCGCGACGCCCCGGAAGATCAGCACGCCGAGACCGCCGGCGCCGATGGCGGCGGCAATCGTCGCGACGCCGATTCCGACGACGGTCGCGAGCCGGATTCCCGCGAGAATCACTCCGGCGGCAAGCGGGATCTCGACGCGGCGCAGAAGCTGGCCGTCGGTCATGCCCATCCCGATTCCTGCCTCGCGCACGGCAGGGTCGACGCCCTCGATTCCCGTGACGGTGTTGCGAAGGATCGGCAGCAGCGCGTAGAGCGTGAGCGCGATCAGCGCGGTCCGCGTTCCGATGCCGCCGATCAGCGGAACGGGAATCAGCAGGCCGAACAGCGCGAGGCTCGGGACGGTCTGCACGATGCCGGCGCCGCCGAGCACGATCTGCCGCAGCGCGGGCCGGCGCGTCAGCAGTACTCCGAGCGGAACCGCGATCAGCGTTGCCGCGCCGACGGAGACGACGACCAGCACGAGGTGCTCGGCGGACGCGCGCGCGATCTCGCCTGCCATGCCGGTCATCGCGTGACGGCTCCTTGCGGCCGCGCGGCGCTGTCGGCAATTGCGGGCGCAATGGACTCGGGTTGCGAACTTTCGGGGCCGAGGTTGCCGGCTTCGAGAAATGCGCGCACTTCGTCGCCGGGCGTTCGCATCAGCTCTTCGAGCGAGCCCTCGGCGATCAGTCGCCCCGACGACAGGAGCGCGATGCGGTCGGCGACGAGCGCAGCTTCGGCAAGGTCGTGCGTGACGAAGATCGCCGTCTTGCCGAGCCGCGCGGTGAGCGCGCGAAACTCGCGCTGCAGCTCGCGCCGCGTGATCGGGTCGAGCGCACCGAACGGTTCGTCGAGAAGGATGAGCGGCGGATCGGCCGCCAGCGCGCGCGCGACACCGACGCGCTGCCGCTGGCCGCCGGAAAGCTGGTGCGGGCGTCGCGAAGCGTATTCGCCGGGCGCAAGCCCGACCAGCTCGAGCAGCTCGCGTGTGCGCGCGGCGATGCGCGCGGGCGGCCAGCCTTCGAGCTCGGGAACGACGCCGACGTTCTGTTCGACCGTCAGGTGCGGAAACAGCCCGACTTCCTGGATCACGTAACCCGTGCGCCGGCGAAGCTCGATCGGATTCCATGCGGTCGTCTCGCGTCCCGCGACGCGTACCGCTCCGGCCGTCGGCAGGATCAGTGCGTTGACGAGGCGCAGTGCCGTCGTCTTGCCCGAGCCGCTTCTTCCGATCAGCGCGAGGGTCTTTCCTTCCTCGACCGCGAGCGACAGCCTGTCGAGGATGGTGCCGGCGGCGCGGACATCGACGCGCACGTCGTCGAGCTCGACGAATGCCGTCACGTCGCTGCTCCGGATGCGGCGCCGAAGCCGGGCCCGCCTGATTCGCCGCCGAAACCCGGCCTGCCGGATTCGGCGACGAGGCGCTGCGGGCGCGCCCCGCCTGCAACAAGAGGCAGAAGCGGAGCGATGTCGTTGGGGCCGTCGGGACACGCGAGCGCGGCCAGCGCGAGAAGCTGGCTGCGTCCGATGCCGACCTCGAACATTCCTCCAATGTAGGTCTGGAGATTTCTCTGCGCCGCACGCGAGAGGCAGTCGATGGCTTCGAGCACGCTGCCGATGCGCGCGGGCTTGACGTTGATCGCTGCCGGCGCCGGCTCGAGCGCTTCCAGCGCATGGACCGACGTCACCGCGGCATCGGCGCTCAGCCGAGCGACGAGTTGCGGCGACCAGGCGCCCGCGCCCGGCCGCGGATCCTCGATCCAGGCATCCGGAAGATAACGGCATGCGCGCTCGTGGTCGGCGGCTTCACCGAGAAGCTTGAAATCGATGACGGCAACGGTGCCGAGCGCGGCGAGTGCGGACCAGGTTTCGTCTTTCCATGCAGGATCGGCGTCGATCTTGAGGGGCAGCGTCCCGGCGCCGAGCGATCTGGCTTCGGCGACCGGATCGGCGACGGCGGCAAACGAGATCGCGTAGCGGACCGGCGGCGGCTCGACGTCGCAGAGCTCGAACAGGCTCGTGCCGTGCTGCGCGAGCGCGAGATCGATCGCGGCCGCTTCGAGCGCCGCGCGGTCATACGCCGGAAAACCGGCGAGCCGGCTGGTCCATTCGCCGAGACGGAATTTGCCGGTCGGCACGGTGGAGACGGCTTTGCCGAACGACGCATGGTCCTCGTCCGTCCAGCCCACGTGTTCGCCTCGGCCGGCATGATCTCCGCCGGACAGCGTTACGGTCGACGATGGCCGCGAACCGTCCGGATACGATTCGAGCGCGACGTTGGAGAAGACGACCGACGCGCGGTCGATCCGCAGCGGAAGTTGCGTGAGCCGGCTACGAAGCCCGTCAATCGCGGGCACAGCGGAAACCGGCAAAGATCTGGCGTCGTTCGGGCAGATCCCAGTTGCGAAACGTATTTCGGATCGCGACTGCCGGCGTTGCCCACGAGCCGCCTCGCAGCACCTTGTGCCGGCGGCCGAAGTGCACCACGGAATATTCGGGATACGGAAAAACCCGGAAGCCCGGATACGGAACGAAGTCGGACGACGTCCACTCCCAGACGTCACCGAGCATCTGGTGACATCCGAAGTAGCTTCTGCCGGCCGCGAAGGCTCCGGCCGCGGCCGGAGCGAATGTGCGCTGGTCGAGATTGGCCCGGTCCGGAGACGGCCGCGCCTCGCCCCACGGATACAGACGCGGAAGGCCGCGCTCGAGATCCCACGCGGCAGCCTTTTCCCATTCGGCTTCGGTCGGAAGACGTTTGCCGAGCCAGCGCGCGCACGCCTGAGCTTCATGCCAGCAGACGTGCACGACCGGCCGCGTTTCGTCCAGCGGCTGCACGCGCCCGAAAACGCGCTCGCACCAGCTTCCGTCCTGCGCGCGCCACCAGCCGCCGGGGTGCGACACCTTCGTTTCACCGAGCCAGCGCCATCCGTCCGGTGTCCACAGCTCGGGACGGCGATAGCCGTCGTCCTCGACGAACGCACGGTAGGTGCCGCTCGTGACCGGCGCTTCGTCGATCCAGAACGAATCGAGATCGACCTCGTGACGCGGGCGTTCGTTGTCGTAGGCGACCGCGCGGTCGTCGGTGCCCATCAGGAACGGACCGCCGGGCACGAAAACCTCGCCTTTCGCGCTGCATGCGGCACCCGGCGGCTCGCTTCGACGACGCGGCTCATAGGGCAGGCCCCGGAGCTGGATGCTCTGCAGGATCGTTTCGCTGTGCTGCGCTTCGTGCTGCGCAATCATCGAGAACAGATAGCCGTCGCGAAGCAGCGCGGCCTCTTCCGCGAAACCGGTGGCCGCGAGCACGCCGGACGTCTGCTCGCGCACGCCGGCCAGTCGCGCGAGGGCCGTATCGCGATCGGGAAGCGCAAGGGCACCGCGTGTCGGACGCGGATGGCGGATCGGATCGTAGAGGGTTCGATCCGCGCCGATGGAAACCGGGCTGCGGCCGTTGCGTGATGCCGGCATGACGTCCGCACCGGCCGCTTCGGCCTGACCATAGGCGCGCTCGATCCATTCGTGCTCGAAGCTCGCGATGTGCCCGAGATCCCAGACGATGGGGCTGAGGATTTCACAGTGCTGGACGGCAAGGTCGGCCGGTGTGAGCGGCTCGACGATCTCCAGCGTGCGTTCGCGCTGCGCACCGAGCTCGTGTGCGAGCAGGCTGCGCAGCGTTTCGACCGGCGCCGTGCGGCGGCGGAAGCGCAGCAGCATCAGTGCGAACAGCCGGTCCGGATCCGTGAACGTCTCGATCGGCTCGAATCCGTGCCGCGCCGCCACCGATGCCATCGCGCCGGTTTCGAACTTGCGGCTGATCTCGACGAGCGGCATCTCGCCGGCTTCGAGCTCGAAGCGGCGTCCCCACTCCTCGAGATCGATCGTCACCGGACGAAGCACCTTCGCGTGAATGTCGATGCGCGATTTCGACGCATTCCAGCGCGCGACGTGCTCGAGCGACGAGAGATCGACGCTGGTTCCGAGCTCGCGGTTCATGCGCGCGAACAGATTGAGCGTGAACTTCGAGCTCCACCCGGCCGCATCGTTGTAGGCGGCTTCGAGCGTCGCCTGGTCCTTGACGAGATCCATGCCGAGCAGCAAGCGGTCGCCATCCGAAAGATTCGCGGTGACGAGCTCGAAGAATTCGTCGAGCTCATCCTCATTGAAGTTGCCGACGCTGCTGCCGAGAAAAACAAGAGTCAGCGGGGACAGCTCGCGCAGGAACGGCACGGCCTGTTCGTACGATCCGGCAAGTGGATCGACGGTCAGCGTGCGGAACTCGCGCCGAAGCGCCGCGCACGTCTGCGAAAGCATCGAACGGCTGATGTCGATCGGCACATATCGCGCACGACGCGCACGCGTCCATGCGCGAAGAAGATGCCGCGTCTTGGTCGCGCTGCCCGCGCCGAGCTCGACGAGCGTGGTTGCGCCGCACAGCTCGCGAATTCGCCCCGCTTCGCGCTCGAGGATCTTCTCCTCGGTGCCGGTCAGATAGTATTCGGGCTGTTCGGTAATGCGTTCGAAAATCGTGCTGCCGGCTTCGTCGTACAGATACCGGCAACTCAGCCATCGGGGATTGTCTCCGAGACCGCGGATGATCGACCGTGCGAACGCTTCGCGCGCGAGATCCGGTCGGCTTCGAGAGGTGTGGCGGAGGATGCCCTCCGGCTCCGGCCTCAGCATGCAAGCGCTGTATGGCGATGCACAGTAGCAGTCAACGCGCTGAGAGATTCGTCAAAATTCGTTTGCCACCCGATTTCGAACCCGGATGTCCGGCTGTTGCCAGCCGGCGGCGGACTGAGATGAATACCCAACCGGATTTACCACTCGATCGGGTCATCTGACTTGCTTCGGGGATTTACACTTCGCGGGTGTGGGCGCTGGCCTTGCGCTATAAGCTCCGCGCGAGCGCGCACATGCGCCAACCTGCAGCGCGCACGCAAAGGTATTGCGGTCACACATGGCCTACGCATCGACCTTCAAGGATACGCGCTGGGTTTTCGCGGATCTCAGGGAGCTTCTCGCCAAGGCGTCGCCGGAGCGTTCGGGCGACCATCTTGCCGGAATCGCCGCCGGCAGCGCTTCGGAGCGCTTCGCAGCGCAGTGCGCGCTTGCCGATCTCCCGCTCGCGGAATTCCTCGCGTGCGAGCTGGTTCCGTACGAGGACGACGAAGTCACGCGCCTGATCGTCGATTCGCATGACGCTTCTGCGTTCGCGACGGTCTCTTCGCTCACCGTCGGCGAGTTTCGCGAGTGGCTGCTGTCGGATGAAATCGAATCGAGCGCGCTCACCGCAGTTGCACCCGGCCTTACTCCCGAGATGGTGGCAGCGGTATCGAAGATCATGCGCCTTCAGGATCTGGCGGTGGTATCGGCAAAGTGCGAGGTCGTCACGCGCTTCCGCGGTACGATCGGGCTTCGCGGACGGCTGGCAACGCGGCTTCAGCCGAACCATCCGACCGACGACAGCCGCGGGATCGCAGCGTCGATCGTCGACGGTCTTCTCCTCGGCGCCGGCGATGCGGTGATCGGAGTCAATCCCGTCGGCGACAGCATCGACGATTACATCCGCATCGTGACGTTGCTCGATGACGTCCGCACGCGGCTGGCGGCTCCGGTGCAGGGCTGCTGCCTCGGCCACGTGACGACCGCGATTGCTGCGATCGAGCGCGGCGCGCCGGTCGACCTCGTGTTCCAGTCGATTGCCGGATCCGAAAAAGCCAACGCCGGCTTCGGTGTCACGCTTGCCGTACTCGCCGAAGCGCGCAGCGCCGCGCTTTCGCTCGACCGCGGCACCATCGGACGCAACGTGATGTATTTCGAGACCGGGCAGGGTGCGGCGCTGTCGGCCGACGGCCATCACGGAGTCGACCAGCAGACGATGGAAGCGCGCGCATACGGCGTCGCGCGAGCCTTCGATCCACTGCTGCTCAACACCGTCGTCGGCTTCATCGGGCCCGAGTATCTGTACGACGGAAAGCAGATCCAGCGCGCCGGGCTAGAGGATCATTTCTGCGGCAAGCTGCTCGGCGTGCCGATGGGCGTCGACGTCTGCTACACGAACCACGCCGAAGCCGACCAGGACGACATGGACTCGCTGCTCGTCAACCTCGTCGTCGCCGGCGTCAATTTCGTGATCACCGTTCCCGGCGCAGACGACGTCATGCTCAATTACCAGAGCCTGTCGCATCACGACGTGCTCGCGGTCCGGCGCATGACCGGGCGGCGGCGTGCACCCGAGTTCGAGGAATGGCTCGCGCGCGTCGGGCTCGCCGATGGCGACGGAAATCTGCTGCCGAAACCGGACGTGCGTGCGATGGCGTCGGCGCTGGCGGCGATCGCGCCATGAAGACCGACCTGGTGATCGTGTCGCCGGTCGCGGCCGCATCGCTCCGGCGCTTTACCGACGCGCGCGTCGCGCTCGGCCGCGCGGGCTCGAGCCTGACGACGAAGGCGCATCTTCAGTTCGTCGGCGACCACGCCCGTGCGCGTGATGCGGTGTGGACCGCGGTGGACTTCGACAGCCTTGCGCATCAGCTGGGCGAGCTCGGAGCTCGCACGGTGCGGGTGCGAAGCCAGGCAGGCGACCGCGCGACGTATCTACGGCGCCCCGATCTCGGGCGCCAGCTCGACGAAGAATCGATGGCCCGCCTTGCTGCCGAGGCCGTGAAACCTGCGGCGTCGATCGCGCTCGTCGTCGCCGATGGCTTGTCCGCCGAAGCGATTCACACGCAGGCCTCCGCTGTTGCAGGCCCGCTGCTGCTGCGGCTGGCGACCCGCGCGCCGTCGCTCATCGTGCTCGTCGAGCAGGGGCGCGTCGCCATCGGCGATGCCATCGGCGAAGCGCTCGGAGCGGAGCTTGTGATCGTGCTCGTCGGCGAGCGCCCGGGCCTGTCGGCGGCGGATTCGCTCGGCTGCTACGTGACGTGGTCGCCGCGAACCGGCACGCCGGACTCACGCCGCAACTGCATCTCGAACATCCGCGGCGGGGGTCTTGCGCCGGAAGCGGCAGCGGAGAAGATCGCCGCACTCGTCGAGCGGATGTTCGAGCGCAGGATGAGCGGCGTCGGGCTCCTTTGATTCCACGCACGTTCGAATCGTCACGCTCCAGCTGATCCTCGAGGCATAAGTCTGTCGGAGCGACCGCGAACTACAGGTCCGGCCGCAGGCACGAGTGAATGCTCGCCGGCCCGCCCGTGCGTCCGGCGAGCGTAAGGATTGCCTCCTCCGCTTTCTCGAGCGGAAAGTCGTGCGTGTGAAGCTTTTCGAGCGGCACAGTGCCCGACTCGATCAGCCGGATCGCCGCGCGATACGCATTGCTCGTCACGCCGAGCACGCCGCAGATGCGGATCTCCTTGACGACGATCAGGTCGCTCACGAAGTCGGGAACGCTCTTGAAGCCTTTGACGCCGGCGAGAACGATGCGTCCGCCCGGCCGCACGTAATGCAGCGATTCGGCGACCGGCTCGGTCGCGTTCGCCGACACCTCCACGACGACGTCGGCCCCGCGCCCGCCGGTCAGCTCCTTTACGCGCGTGCGCACGTCTTCGTTCTCGACATCGATCGTCGCATCGGCGCCGAGCTCGCGGGCGAGCGCGAGCTTGGCGGCATCGCGCGCAAGGCCCGTCACGATGATCTGTCCGGCGCCCGCGGCGCGGCACGCGATCACGCTTGTAAGCCCGCGCTGTCCGGGGCCGAGGATCAGCACGCTGTCGCCGGGGCCTACCTCGCCTGCTTCGACGGCCCAGCGGAATCCGGCACCGAGCGGGTTGAACATCACGGCAAGCTCGGCCGGCAGGCTCTTGTCGATCCTGTGCAGCAGCGTGTTCGGGTCGAGCACCATGTAGTCGGCGTACGCGCCCCACAAACCCGGTGGATGCGACAGCGGAACGTACGCATAACCGAACATCGCGCCGCCGCGGCCGCGGCACAGCTGATAATTTCCGGCCACGCAGTCGCGGCAGTTGCCGCAGCGGATCAGCGTTTCGACGGCCACGCGGTCGCCGACGTCGACGCCCCACCGCCGCGCGGCCTTGTCGCCGATCTTCTCGATGATGCCGAGCGGCTCGTGTCCCGGAATGAGCGGGAACTTTACCGGCAGCAGGCCGTCGTACTGCTCGACGTCGCTGCCGCAGATTCCGCAGGCTTCGACGCGCAGAAGCGCGCCGTCGTCACCGATATCCGGGACGTCGAGCTCGCGCATTTCGAGCTGGCGCGGACCGGTCTGGACGACAGCGCGCGACTTCACCGCGATTCTCCCGCGACGCGGCCGGTCACGGCTTGCGGCTTCCGGGCGGGTCCGAAATCAGAAGCGTGCCCTGCGCGACGCAGACCATGCGGTTCTCGTTGGAGACTTCGACCCGCACGACCGCCGAGCGGCGGCCGCACGACAGCACGCGCGACTCGGCGACGAGCGTTCCGGTCTTCACGGCAGCGAGATAGTTGATCTTGAATTCGGTCGTCGCCGCCCACTGGCCGGCCTTCATCAGAGGGTAGAGCACGCAGCCGAGAGCATGATCGACGAGGCCGGCCATCACACCGCCGTGAATGGCTCCCATGATCGTCAGCAGCTCTTCGCGCACCGGCATGCTCGCGCGCAGGAAGCCCGGCGTCATCTCGTCGATCGTGATTCCGAGATACGACGGAAGCCCGCCGATCTTGCTGCTGGCCGCGATCATCGCCTCGGCCGTTCTGATATTGAACTCGGGAAGCTCGGGAGCGGGCATCGTCACGGCGGAACTCCTTGGGCAGCAGCTATGGCGCGAAGCTCATGCGCCATCTTCGCTGCAGAGTCCACGCCGCAGAACCGGCTCAGGCACCGCCGGGCATCGTGTCCTTCAGACGCACGATCCTGCCGTCTTTGACCCAGGCTTCTTCCTCGCCTTCCACGCGCAGATCGGGCTGACCCGCCTTGCGGTACGTCACAGCCCACCGGATGTAGACCGCGTCGCCTCGCATTTCCGGGCCGGCGAGCGCTTCGAGCTGGCGGTCGTCGTACTTGCGGTCGAACGAATTCACCGACTCGACAAAGTGCTCGACGATGGCATCGCGGCCCTGCCACGTACCGCCGAACGGCGGACCGGCGACCACGTCGTATACGGCGTCTTCGTCGAAGCATTCGCGCACGAGCTTCCAGTCGTCATTGAGGAAGGCGACCTCGAACGCTGCTGCATACGAAGCGAAGACCTGGATGTCGTTGCGTACCTGGACGTCGTTCATCTGGCGATCTCCTTGCCGGACGCGCCGTGGCCCGGCGCGTCGGGCTCGCTGCATCGTTGGACAATCGGGGCGAGCAGGAAAGTTGCGGCCCGGGCAAGCGGGCGGGTAAGTCCTTTGGCAGCCGCGAAAACTTCCCCCGCGAACGGGTCCGGAACGAATATTGACTTTTCCGTATGGTATTGGAAGGTCGGGGCATGAACATCACCGCACAAGAGGAGTACGGCCTGCGCTGTCTTCTCCGCGTCGCGATGCACGAATCCGGCGATCCGATGCGCACGCAGGAGGTCGCGGCCGCCGAAGGGCTCAGCCTCGAGTACGCGGCCAAGCTCATGCGCATCCTCAAGAACGGCGGATTCGTTGCCAGTACGCGAGGTTCGGCAGGCGGATACCTGCTGGCCCGGCCGGCGGCGGAGATCAGCGTCTGGCAGGTGCTCGAAGAGCTCGGCGGTCCACTTTACGAGGAGAAGTTCTGCGAGTCGCACACGGGCATGCAGAGGAGCTGCATGCATTCGACCGACTGCTCGATCCGCGCGCTGTGGCGCAACATGAACGGAATCCTCAAGACCGCGCTGTCGGCCATTTCGCTGGCCGACCTGACGCGCAATGAAGGTGCCGTCGGTGCGTGGCTGGTGAGGCCCGGCGCACCCGGCACAGAGCCGGCCGCATTCGTGCGCGAGGCGCCGACTCCGTCTGTGCGGGGAGGCGTGTCATGAGCGCCGGCCAGGACGCCCGCGATCTCGTCGAGAGCGGCGAGTACAAGTACGGCTTCGTAACCGACATCGAGAGCGACATCGCTCCGCCGGGACTGTCGGAGGACACGATCCGGCTGCTGTCGGCCAAGAAGAACGAGCCCCAGTTCCTGCTCGACTGGCGCCTCAAGGCGTTTCGCTCGTGGCAGAAGATGTCGGCCGCCGACGGCGAGCCGAAGTGGGCGCAGCTCAAAATCGCGCCGATCGACTACCAGGCGATCAGTTACTACGCCGCGCCGAAGCAGAAGCCCGCGCTCTCGAGCATCGACGAAGTCGATCCGGAGCTGCGCGCGACGTTCAACAAGCTCGGGATTCCGCTCGACGAGCAGATGCTGCTCGCCGGCGTCGCGGTCGATGCGGTGTTCGACAGCGTCTCGGTCGCGACCACGTTCAAGGCCAAGCTTGCCGAAGTCGGCGTGATCTTCTGCTCGTTCTCGGAAGCGGTGCAGAACCATCCCGAGCTCATCCAGAAGTATCTCGGCTCGGTCGTGCCGATCAACGACAACTTCTATGCCGCGCTGAACTCGGCCGTCTTCACCGACGGAAGCTTCTGCTACATCCCGCCGGGCGTTCGCTGCCCGATGGAGCTGTCGACGTATTTCCGCATCAATGCGCAGAATACCGGCCAGTTCGAGCGCACTCTGATCGTCGCCGACGAAGGCTCGTACGTGAGCTATCTCGAAGGCTGCACCGCACCCAAGCGCGACGAGAACCAGCTCCACGCCGCAGTCGTCGAGCTGGTCGCGATGGAGAAGGCGCAGATCAAGTATTCGACGGTCCAGAACTGGTATCCGGGCGACAAGGAAGGCCGCGGCGGCATCTACAACTTCGTGACCAAGCGCGGCAAGTGCGCCGGCGCGCATTCGAAGATTTCGTGGACGCAGGTCGAGACCGGCTCGGCGATCACGTGGAAGTATCCGAGCTGCATCCTGCAGGGCGACTATTCGGTCGGCGAATTCTACTCGGTCGCCGTCACCAACAATCGCCAGCAGGCCGACACCGGCACCAAGATGCTGCACCTCGGCAAGAACACGTCGAGCACGATCGTCTCCAAGGGCATTGCGGCGGGCGAGGGGCAGCAGAGCTACCGCG
Organism: Candidatus Limnocylindrales bacterium; assembly: GCA_035571835.1. NCBI lineage: Bacteria > Bacillati > Chloroflexota > Candidatus Limnocylindria > Candidatus Limnocylindrales > Candidatus Limnocylindrales bacterium. The sequence goes on from DATNBU010000045.1 coordinate 174,438, forward strand.
GTCTCGTCTACGTGGCGCCGGGAGCCGAAGGCGCGCGCAACTACTCGCAGTGCGACTCGCTCTTGATCGGCGACCGCTGCGGCGCGCACACGTTCCCGTACATCGACGTCCGCAACTCGGCGTCGAAGGTCGAGCACGAAGCGTCGACGTCGAAGATCGGAGAGGACCAGCTCTTCTACTGCCAGCAGCGCGGCCTGTCCGCCGAAGATGCCGTCTCGCTGATCGTCAACGGATTCTGCAAGCAGGTCTTCCGCGAGCTGCCGATGGAGTTCGCCGTCGAAGCCCAGAAGCTGCTCGGCGTGACGCTAGAAGGGGCAATCGGATGAGTGTCGAGGGTTCCACGCCAATGCTGTCGATCCGCAATCTTCACGCCGAGATCGACGGCAAGCCGATCCTGCGCGGGCTCAACCTGGAAGTCGGTGCCGGCGAGGTCCACGCGGTCATGGGGCCGAACGGCTCCGGCAAGAGCACGCTCGCGCAGATCCTCGCAGGCCGCGACGTCTACAACATCACCGCCGGCGAAGTCCTCTACGACGGCCGCGACCTGCTCGCGATGCCGGCCGACGAACGCGCGCGCGAAGGCGTGTTTCTGTCGTTCCAGTATCCGGTCGAGCTTCCGGGCATCGCCAATTCGTACTTCCTCAAGGCGGCCCTCAACGCGCAGCGCCGGCATCGCGGACTGTCGGAGCTCGACGCCGTCGATTTCCTCACCACGGCGCGCGCCAGGATGAAGGTCGTCGGCCTCAGCGAAGAGCTGCTGCACCGCTCGGTCAACGAGGGCTTTTCGGGCGGCGAGAAGAAACGCAACGAGATTTTCCAGATGGCGATGCTCGAGCCGCGCCTTGCGATTCTCGACGAGACCGATTCGGGCCTCGACGTGGATGCGCTGCGGACGGTTGCCGAAGGTGTCAACAGTCTGCGCTCCGCTGAGCGCTCGATGCTGCTGATCACGCATTACCAGAGACTGCTCGACTACATCGTTCCCGATCGCACCCATGTGCTTGCCGGTGGTCGCATCGTGCGCTCCGGCGGCCCGGAGCTCGCCCTCGAAGTCGAAGAGCGCGGCTACAAGTGGATGGAGGAACATACGGCGACGGTCGAAAGCAAGGAGCCTCGGGCGATCGCCTGATCGCCGGAATTCGCGATGGCAACGGGCGGAAGCACGACAGCGACGTTCGCGAGCGACTTCGAGCGCGTGCGCGAACGTCTGCCCGGTGCACAGGCCGGATGGCTGTCGGCGCTGCGTCGCGACGCGATCGCCGAGCTTGCCGGGACCGGCTTTCCGTCGATCCACGACGAGGACTGGAAATACACGAGCGTGCTGCCGGCGCTGCGTGACCGCCTCGAGCCCGTGCTGCCATCTGAAGCTGTTCTCGACCAGAGCGCCGCGGCCCGATTGCTCGCGCTTGTCACCGGGCTCGATCCGGCGTCTCCGCTGCTGGTGTTCGCCGACGGATGCTTTCAGCCATCGCTGTCGCGCGCCGATGCGGCAAACGGGCTGCGCGTGACGAGCCTTCGTGCGCGACTCGAGTCCGATGCCGCACCGCTCGAGCGCTGGCTCGGAAAATATCTTCCGGCGCAGACGCACGGTTTTGCCGCGCTGAACACCGCCTTTCTCGACGACGGTCCGGTCATCGAGATCGCCGAAGGGGCGATTCTCGAGCAGCCGATCCATATCGTCCATCTGTCGACGCGCCGCGAGCGGCCATTCATCACGCACCCGCGCGGTCTCGTCATCGCCGGCGACGGAAGCTCGTCGGTCGTCGTCGAGCATTCGATCGGAGAGGCCGGCGCGCGCTACCTCACGAACCTCGCAACCGAGATCACGATCGGACACGGCGCGGCGTTCGGTCATGTCCGGGTCCAGGATGAGTCGCACACCGCGTATCACGTGGCGCGGATCCAGGTGGAGCAGGCGGCGGGCAGCACGTTCGTCTCGCACGCGTTCGGCTTCGGAGCGGCGCTGTCGCGGACCGAGATCGCCGTGAAGCTCGCGGGCGAAGAAGCCGAGTGCACACTGTCGGGTCTCTATGCGATGGACGGATCGCGGCACGTCGATCATCACCTGATGGTCGATCATGCAAGGCCGCGCACCAGGAGCCGCCAGCTCTACAAAGGCGTGCTCGACGATCGCTCGCGTGGCGTGTTCACCGGCCGCGTCGTCGTGCGCAAGGACTCGCAGAAGATCAAGGCCGTGCAGAACAACCCGAGCCTGCTGCTCGGTGCCGGCGCGGTCTCCGAAACCCGCCCGCAGCTCGAGATCTACGCTGACGACGTCGCGTGCAATCACGGAGCGACGATCGGCCGCCTGAGCGAAGACTCGATGTTCTACCTGCTTTCGCGCGGCATCGATCCCCTCGAAGCGCGACGCGTGCTGGTCTCCGGTTTCGCAGCCGAGGTCGTCGCCGGAGTGGTTCCCGAATCGCTGCGCGCTGCGCTCGTCGAAAAGGTCGGAATCCGGATGGGAGAGCTCGGCCGCGGAGGCGCGTCATGACCGTCGCAGCACGGGCAAGCGCGGGACCGGGCGGCCTCGACGTCGCGAACATTCGACGCCAGTTCCCGATCCTCTCGGAAAAGATCAGCGGACACCCGCTCGTGTATCTGGACAACGCTGCGAGCACGCAGAAGCCGCGCGCCGTGCTGGACGCGGTCGCGCATTACTACGAGCACGACAACGCCAATGTGCACCGCGGAGTGCACACGCTGAGCGAGCGTGCGACGGTCTGCTACGAAGGCGCGCGCTCGAAGATCGCGCAATTCGTCGGCGCAGCGGATTCATCGGAGATCATCTTCGTGCGCGGCGCGACCGAAGCGCTCAACCTGGTCGCAATGAGCTACGGCGGCGACGTGCTCGGCGAAGGCGACCAAGTGGTGCTCACCGAGATGGAGCACCATTCCAACATCGTGCCGTGGCAGATGATCTGCGCACGGACGGGCGCGCAGCTGCGTGTGGTGCCGATCCTCGAGAACGGCGAGCTCGACATGAAGGCCTATGCCGAGACGGTCGGAGCGCGGACGAAGATCGTCGCGGCCTCGCACGTTTCGAACGCGCTCGGCACGGTCAATCCGATCGCCGAGATGGCGCGCATCGCGCACGCCGCGGGCGCAACGATCGTCGTCGATGGCGCGCAGGCGGCCGGGCATCGGCCGGTCGACGTCGCGGCGCTCGGCTGCGATTTCTACGCGTTTTCCGGCCACAAGATGTATGCGCCCATGGGCATCGGCGGGCTGTGGGGAAGGCGCGAGCTGCTCGACGCGATGTCGCCGTGGCAGGGCGGCGGAGAGATGATTCTCACCGTCACGTTCGAAAAGACGACGTACAACGTCGCGCCTCACAAGTTCGAAGCCGGCACGCCGGACGTCGGCGGTGCCGTCGGCCTTGCTGCTGCCGTCGAATGGATCGAATCCCTCGGTCGCGAAGTGCTGGCGGACGCGGAGCATGCGCTGCTCGCGTACGCCGAAACGGCGCTCCTGTCGGTGCCGGGGCTTCGCATCGTCGGCACCGCCCGCGAGAAGTCGGCCGTCCATTCGTTCGTGCTCGAAGGCGTCCATCCGCACGACATCGGAACCATTCTCGACAGCGAAGGCATTGCGATCCGCACCGGCCATCACTGCGCGCAGCCGGTCATGGATCATTTCGGCATCGCCGGAACCGCGCGCGCTTCGTTTGCCGCCTACAATACGGCCGACGACGTCGACCGGCTCGTCGAAGGCCTCGCCAAGGTGCAGGAGATGTTCGCCTGATGTCGGATCTTCGCGACCTCTACCAGGAGCTGATCCTGGACCACGGCCGGCGGCCGCGTAATTTCGGCCCGCTGCCGGAGGCGACGCACGACGCGATCGGACACAACCCGCTGTGCGGCGACAAGATCACCGTTCACGCGCGCGTCCGCGACGACGTCGTCGAAGGAATCAGCTTCGAGGGGCAGGGCTGCGCAATCTCGCAGGCCTCGGCTTCGCTTCTGACCGAAGCCGTCAAAGGCAGGAAGATCGGCGACGTGAAGTCGCTGTTTCGTAAGCTGACCGCGCTCGTGACCGGGCGCGACGAAGATGCGAGCCGTGAGAGCGACGTCGAGCTCGGCAAGCTCGCGGTGTTCGAAGGCGTGCGCCAGTACCCGATGCGGGTCAAGTGCGCGACGCTCGCGTGGCACACGCTGAACAATGCGCTGGACGGCAAGGCGGCCGAAGTCGCCCGGACGGAATAGGCATGGACAATCCGGCAGAAGACAAGAACGTTCCGGTTACGCCGCAAGGCGAGGCATCCGCCGGCGCGGCCGGCGAGACACCAGCGGCTACCGCGCAAGCCGCAGCTCCCGCGGGCAGCGTCGACGTCCACAAGCTCGAGCAGCTCATCATCGATGCGCTGCACACCGTCTACGATCCGGAGATCCCGGTCGACATCTACGAGCTCGGCCTCATCTACAGCATCGATATCACGCCGGAAGGCAAGGTCGCGATCACGATGACGCTGACCACTCCGGCCTGTCCGGTTGCCGGCTCGATGCCCGGCCAGGTCGAGAAGACCGTCCGCATGATCGACGGCGTGACCGACGTGACGGTCGATCTGGTCTGGGAGCCGACGTGGGGCCCGGCGATGATGACCGAGTCGGCCCGGCTTCAGCTCAACATGTACTGAGCGGAGTCTCCCGCTCGAGGGTTCGAACCACTCATGTCCATCCTGCGCTTCCTCGGCCTTTCTTCCACCGAGTCGGAAAAAGTTTCGTCCGCGGAGACACAGACGGTTCGCAAGATCGTCGCGAGCCTCGATGCCATGCCGTCCGAGCGGGCACGCTTCGTCGCGTCGTTCGCGTACATCCTGTGCCGGGTGGCGCGCACCGATCTTCACATCAGCGACGAAGAAGCCGCTGCGATGGAGCGCATCGTGATCGAGAAGGCCGGCCTCACCGAAGACCAGGCCATCGTCGTGCTGCAGATCGCGAAGACCCAGGAGCTGCTGTTCGGCAGCACCGAAAACTTCCTCGTTACGCGCGAGTTCAACAAGCTCGCGACTCGCGAGCAGAAGATCGCGCTGATCGACTGCCTGTTTGCCGTCTCGGCGGCCGACGAATCGATCTCGACCGCCGAAGACAACGAGATCGTCCGCATCTGCGCGGAGCTACAGCTTCCGCGCGAGGAAGTGGTCGAGGCGCGCGGGCGTTATCGGAAGTATCTCGAAGTTCTCAAGAAAATACCCGTTACGGAAGCTTGAGTGCTTCGGTCCCCGGGTGGCTGGTGCGCGTAGAAGTCGGCGATGCCGTCAGAGCCGTGCAACAAGCAAGGCGCTCGAAAGCGCCTTGCTCGTTGCAATGAGCCGCAGAAACTACGCGCTATTGCCGGATAGAGGACTGTCCCTGTCCCCGTGCTCCCTCGACGGTCGCGGCTGATACCGGTGCAGGCGCTCCGCATCCCGGGACGCATTTCGCCGTGGCGCAGCAACTCGCGACGCATGTCGATCCGGCATCGCAGGAATCTCCCGCGCCGCAGTCCGGGAAGTCATCGCAGAGGAATGTTCCCGCGGAGCAGAAGCAACTGGAGAGATCCGCGGTCGGGAAGCTGGCGCAGTCGCCACCGCAGGAAATGAAACTGTTGCACTGCGTTTGCGTATCACATGGGCCTGGCAGGGTCGTGGTCGTGCTCGTGGTTGTGGTTGTAGTCGTCGCCGGATCGCAGGGAGTGAGGCACACTCCACCTGCGCCGCAGCAAGTGAAGGTCACACACTGCTGACCTGGGGCGCACTCGCTGCTGGCGGTGCACGAAGTCAGGTCGCCGCAGATATCATTGTGGAAACACGTCGTCTCGCAACCGGTCTGTTCGACGGCGTGTTGCGAATGACAATCCTGCTGGGCATTGCACAACGGCGGGCCGTCGGGGAGCGGGCAGCTGTCGCACGGGACCGGACCGGCCGTCGATGTGGTCGACGAGGTCGTCGTGGTCGACGAGGTTGTCGTCGTGGTAACGGCCACGCACTGGTTGGCGACGCAGCTGCTGCCGGGGTCGCAGGTGCCGCATTCCTGCGGGATGCCGCAGCCGTTGTCGATCGAGCCGCACTGCGCCGAGAGCGCCGCGCAGTCCTGCGGCGAGCAGCAATGACCGAACTTGTCGGTCGGAGGGATGGTGACGCAGAGTTTGCTCTTGCAACTCTTGCTTACGTGACAACTGGCGCCGTCAGGCTTGCCGCCAGCGCTGGCGACGCCGGCAGTCGCGAACATACCCAGCACGAGGATCGAAATGACAAAGCTTTTCTTCATGTGAGAACCCCTTTTTTCCACGCCGTATAGACCATCGCGACTTCGGCTCGATACCATCATGCGACGGCGACTGCGGCAAGGCATTCGGCGTGATCGTGTGCGAGATCGGCGGCGTTTCGGGCGTCCAAAGGAAAAGGATCTTAAGCGAGCACCGCAGGCCAGTCGGCACGGATCTCCATCGTCGCACGCGTGTCGTCGCATTCCTCGCCCTGGTCGATCACGCCGTCGCCGCAGCACGGCGTGGCACCAACCGTCGGGCTCGGCTTCTGCGATCTCAAAATGTGCGACGTCGACCACCGCGGAGGAATCACGGCCGCCGATGCGCTCTCCTATCCTTCGCGAAGCGACAGTCCTCGGCGAGTTCGTCTGCTACTTCGAACTGCTGCCTTGATGCTCGTCGGTGAATTTCGACTTCCTCATGACCTCTCCATTGGTCGGCCGGAAGTCCGGTATCTGTGTGTCCGGGATGGAGACGCACGTGGTTGCGGGTCCCGGTCGAGGGCGAAACACTCACAGCTCTGGCCAATTCCGCGCCCGATATGCAATCGTGCGCAGTATGGAGCGCCGCGACGTGCGAGCCAGCAAAGCCCGACGCCTTGCCCGGTGGGTCACCGCGGCGCTCGTTCTCGTCGCGTCGGCGGCGGGAGCGGTCGACGGTTCGCTCAAAGTCTTTTCTTCCGGTGCCGTCGCGGGCACCGGAATCGTCGTCAGGAACAAGCTGCTCGACGCCTCGACTGCCTCCGTCACCGTCGGCGGTGAGCCCGTCGCCGTGCTCTCGCGGCATCACCATCGCGTGCGGATCCTCGTGCCCGAGCACGGGCCCGGCACCGTTCCGGTCGTCGCGACGAGCGGAAACGACACGTTCCACGGACAGCTTCTGATCGTACCGCCGTTCGACGGCTCGGTCGTCGTGACGCCGGACGACGACGCGGCCGCCGGCGCGGTCGTCGGGCCGGACGGAGGAACGATCGTCGCGACCGACAGCAGCGACGTCCAGTTCGAGCTCGAGATTCCGGCCGGTGCCCTGACTTCGGATACCGCGATCACGATGACGCCGGCAGCGTCCATCGATGGTCTTCCTCTCGCCGGCCCCGCCGCCGCCGTCGATCTCGAGCCCGACGGCCTCGAGTTTGCCGTGCCGGCAACGCTGCGCATCACGTTTCCGGACAAACCGCCGCGACATCCTCTGGCATTCGGCTATGAGGCCGGCGGCGGCGGATTCACGATCGATACGCCGGTCGTCGTCGGATCGACGCTCGAAATTCCCGTCGTGCACTTCTCGGATCGCGGTGGGTCGGGCTCGCGCGCGGAGAACATGGCCAATCTGATCGCGGCCGAGCTCGACCACCTGAAGGGCAAGGATCTGACCATCGGCGAAACCGAAGAGCTGGCGGGCCTGATCTTCGAGTGGCTCGACATCTTCGGCGAGCGGATGTGCGAGGGGCAGGTGCAGCCGATCTGCGTCCAGGCCGCCAACCGCGTGCTCGAAAGCGTGCGCGATCTCCTCGCCGAGCGCTGTCCGGCGCCGCCGGCGACTCCGCCAGCGCCGACGCTGGGCCTCGTCTTCGAGCTGCTGCGCATCGAGAACGTCCGTGTCCAGCTCGCCGACCGGTACGGAGGCTCCATCGTCGATATGCCCGATGCCGGCCAGTGCATCGAGAGCATTTACGCTCTGCTGGTGACCCGCGCCGTCAACGCGTTCGTGCTGTTTCCGGTCGGCGACTCGCTCGACGAAGCCCTGGCCGCTTCCTCCGATGGCGACGAGCTCGACGGCTTTCCTCAACAGAAGACCGTGGCCGACGTCGACGGCGACGGCACCGTCAGCAACGCCGAATGGCTGATCTATCTGTCGATCTCGGCGCGCGACGTCGCGCCGGTGCCGGCGGACACCGCTTTCGATGCGTTCGTGACGACGATGGAAACTGTGCTCGAAGACGGGAAACACACCTGCACGAATGACTACGAGGACGGTCTGGAAATTCTCCAGCGCGGAGCCGCGATCGCCTTCCCGTTCGACCTGCTGGTCGTCGAGTACACCGAGGCCGGTGACGAGTGTGCACAGATCAAGGTGACGCCGGCGGCGATCAAGCTGGCACCCGGAGCGACGACCGACTTCGAAGCCACCGTCAACTACGAGGACTCGCCGCACATCCACTGGAGCGTGACCGGCGGGACGATCAATGACAGCGGAATGACCGGTCACTACACGGCGCCGACCGGCGAGGGCGAGTACACCGTGACGGCGACCGACGTGCTCTACCCGGGCACGAAGGGCAAGGCGACGGTCGTCGTCTGCGGCACAGCGCCGAACGACGCGCCCGGCATGGCTGCCGCCGGCGAAGACCAGTGTCTGGCCGACGTGTTCGTCCGTCCCGCCTCCGTCAAGCTCGGACCCGGCCAGAAGTGGCAGTTTGCCGCGACCGTCTTCGATGTCACCGATCCCCGCGTCACATGGTCGGCTACGGGAGGAACGATCAACGGCGCGGGGCTGTACACCGCGGGACAGACGCCCGGGACATACACCGTCACCGCGATCAGCGTGGAGGATCCGGCAAAGACAGCTTCCGCGACGGTCGCCATCGTCACGACGACCGGGCACCTGGAGATTTACAGCCGGTTCGCGATCGTCCATGCGTCGGGCAACTGCCCTGAGTCGGACGTGCAGTATCTTCCGCCCGATCCGCTCGCTTCACGGCACCCCGCGATTCTGGGCAACTGGAACCATACGGCATCGAGCTGCGAAGTGACGGCAACGCAGAACTCCACCGTGGACGCCAGGCCCGACGGAACGGCGTGGTTCGACGCAGTGCTATCGGGCACCGGAGGCTCGGTTCTCGACGTCGAGTTCTCGGCCGTCGGCGATCCCGTGCTGCTGACCTGCTCCGGAAGCGGCACCGCATCGAGCAACGAAGGGCTGTTCGAGGCGCTTCTCTACCGGGACTCGACGCTCATCGAGACGTTCTTCGTGCAGTTCCAGGCCAGCAGCATCCCCATTGCGATCAATCGTGAGCTCGAGGGCGGTTCGTACCGGATCTACCTGACGTCGGGCAACGCGTCGCTGTCGTTGCGGTGCAACGCCAACGCGCCCGTCATCGCGAGTCCCGACGACGACTGATGTTCACAGCGCGACGACTGAGACCGCTGCCGGATACCGCAGTCGAGAGTGCGTCGAATATCCGGCTCAGACGTAGCGTGTAACCAGATTGTCATGCCGCGCCTTGTAGCCGGCGTACCAGCGGCACAGCGGATACATCGCGGCGACGAGCAGCGCTGCACTGGCGAGTGCACCAGGGATGCCGAACGCATGGCCGAGCCCCGTAAGCTCGACGGCAATTCCCATCACGTAGAAGTGCAGCGCGTAGAAGAACAGTGCCGTCTGTCCGAAGATGGCAAGAGGCCGCAGCATGGCGCCGCGCGCTGCGGCGGCGGCAAAGCCGACGAGCAGCATTCCGAGCACGCCGAGCTCGAATGCCAGAAACGCGAGGCTCGGCGGATTCTTCGAAAGATCGAGCCACTGCTGGAGGCTGCCGTCGAGGCGCGGCGCGAGCGCGTTGCCGAAACCATTGAGCCCGCGCAGCACGAACGCGACCACCACGAGCGGAACGAGCGTTCTCGCCGCAGCGCGACCGATACGCTCGGTGGTCGCTGCCTCGCCGAGCGCGTATCCGGCCCAGCACCAGCCGAGCGCCATCACGCCGATCCACGGCAGCACGGGATAATCGAGGAACACATGCGGCGACGCGCGGCCGCCATTGTATAGCGCTGCGGCCAGGCCCTTCGGCACGTCGAGCCCTCCGAGCTCGGGCGTCAGCACCAGACCGAGCCCGACGATCGCGAGAACGGCACGCGGCAGGCGGCGGAGCAGCGCCATCGATGCAATGCCCGCACCGATTGCGGTCAGCACATCGAGCCCGAATGATTTCCAGAGATCGGACGCGTTGAGCCACACGAAGTCGATCAACACGATGAAGAGTCCGCGCGAGACGAGGAAGCGGTCAATGGCGGCTGCGCTCTCGCCGCGCTCCGTTTTCCGGCGGATCGAAAGGAACATCGATACGCCGGCCAGAGACACGAACGCCACCGGACAGATGTGGGTCGACCAGCGAAGGAAGAACTGATCGACCGGGAACGACGTCGCGCCGCCGTTCAGATTGCGGCTGCCTGGCACGACACGGCCGTGATTCAGCATCGCCGACGCATGGTCGACGGCCATCAGGATCATCGCCAGGCCGCGGGCCCAGTCTATGGGAAGCAATCGATCGGTGCGGATGGCCGGCGGCGGCCGATCGGAGATGTCGGGCAACTACTGCACCACTTCCCACGCTCCCGACGGCGAGTGCACCACGACCAGACGCGGCGGATAAGCCGTGAAGAGCGCGACGCTCGCGCACATCTGCGCGTCGTCGCCTTTGATCTTGTCGAACGCCGCGGGTTTGGGCGGAGCGTAGAGTTTTCCGGCGGAGCTCTGCACCACGACCGCGGGTCCGCCGGTCGTGACCATCTCGATCTTTTCTGCCGGCGCGACTTCCATCCTTACGCCTGCGGCGTAGGCCTTCTCGGCGCAGCCGGCTTTGCGCATCGATGCAATGTCGAGCTGCGGATTCTGTTTCAGCAACGCGTAGAACTTTGCGAAGTCGGGCTTGAACAACTCCGTCCGCTGCGAGGCAAGCTCGGTGAGCGCCTTCCTGTCGGCATCGCCGAGCGCGGCGACGGCAGCGTAGTGATGCCACGGCCGGTCGGTGGCGAAATCGGCCGTGAACTCGTGCTCGAACACGACTTTGCCTTTCGCCTGTTTCGCGTCGACGCCTTCGCCGCTCTGGTTGGTGGACGTGCCGCTGCCGGCGTCGCCGGTCGTCGTCGTCTGGTCGTTTACGATCGCCCAGCGCAGCTCGGCGCGGTACGGCGCCCTGGCGTCCGCCGGCTCGAATTCGACGCGGATGGTGTTTTTGCCACGGCGTACGACAGGGCCGAGCGAGCCGACCGGAACCCAGACGGCCGGTGCGACTTCCCGGTCCTCGAACAGCACCATCACTTCGTGCTTGTCGATCGAGTTCTCGCTGACGGGGATGTTGTTGATGTACACGCGGGCGTTGCCCGGCACGGTCTCGACGCGGTCCGACTTCACCTTGTCCCCGGTAAACGGCGTGAACTCGAACTCGACGTTCAGGACCTTGGCGCTGGCCGCTGCGGGAACGAGAAGCGCGACAAGCAGGACGAGCCTGCGCATCATATGGCGTGCAGAAGCGGGGAATCGCCGGCGGCGAGCCCGGTCATTGCGATGCTCGCTTCCCAGAGCTCCTTCGCGCGTCCCGCGTCGTACGACTGATCCGACGACGGAGTCTCGCACCAGCGTGTATGCGACGGATAGTAGCGCGCGCCGCTGGCGCCCCGCCGCGGGTCGAGCACGAGGTCGGCGAGCGCGCTTCCCGATTTCTCCGCCGTGCTGATGCCGGGCACGAAGCGGGTCAGCCCGGACGCCATCGCCGGCATCACCGATTCCCACACGTAGCGCATCCATCCCGGATACTCGCGCGCGAGACCGGATCCCGGCACCAGGCCGGGGTCGAACGCGTTGATCGCAATCGGCCGGCTCGCGCCGCCGAGTCCGATCGCTTCCATCCGTCGCGCGAGCTCATAGGCGAACCACAGGTTGCAGAGCTTGCTGTTCACGTAGGCCAGACCGCCGTTGTACTTGTCGCGCGACGCATTGCCCGTGGCCGCAAGCGTTTCGAGATCGCCGATCTTCGCTTTGGGCATTCCGGTGACACGCTTCGGGTCGTGGACACCCGACGAGACGATGACGATGCGCGCCGGTGCATTCGCGGCCAGCGTTTCGAGCAGCAGGTTGGTCAGCAGGAAATGCCCGAGATGATTGACCGCGAACGTCAGCTCGTAACCGCGATCGGAAAGCACCGGGCCCTTTGTGAACTGCAGGCCGGCGTTGCAGACCAGCGACTGCAGAGCAAGATTGCGTGCGCGCAGCGCAGTCACTGCGCTCCGGATCGACTCCGGTGATGCAAGGTCCAGATCCATCGCCTCGATGCGATCTGCGCCGCTTTCGGCAGCGATCCTGCGAACGGCCTCGTCGGACAGCCGGCGGTTGCGGCTCGCGATGATCACGTGCCGCCCTGCCTTCGCGAGCGCTCGCGCGCATTCGTAGCCGATTCCCGAATTGCCGCCGGTGACGAGGACCGTCTGTTCACTCATGAAGTTGCCTCGATGAATTTCGCGACGACGCCGGCGAGCTCCTCGCCCTTGTCTTCCTGCAGGAAATGCCCGCCGCCCGTGATGGTCGTGTGGGGCTGGCCGTTGCAGCCCGGGATCATTTTCTGGAAACGGGCGTCGCCTCCGGCAGTCACCGGGTCGTTGTCGCTGAACGCGGTAAGAAACGGTTTGTTCCAGCGCTCCAGTACCTTCCACGCGCGGCGGTTGTCTTCGCTTGCCGGATTGTCGGGCGACGCGGGCACGAGCGTCGGAAACTGGCGGGCTCCGGATTTGTAGGATTCATCCGGAAACGGGGCATCGTAGGCGGCAAGCACGTCCGGGCTCAGCTCGGTCGACGTTGCTCCCTGCAGGATCCGCGAGGTCGGGAACACAGGAACCTCCTGCGAGAACTTCCGCCACGCAAGAAAGGCTTCGCCGGGAGACTGGTCGCCGGTCGGCAGAAACGTATTGGCCGCGACGACGCGGTCGAAGCGGCCTTCCTGCTCGGCAACCAGACGAAGACCGAGCAGCCCTCCCCAGTCCTGGCAGACGAGCGTGATGTGCGTGAGGTCGAGCCGGTCGAAGACGAGCTCACGCAGCCATGCGACGTGTCGTGCGTACGTATAGCTCTCGCGCTCGGCGGGCTTGTCCGAGCGCCCGAAGCCGACGAGGTCCGGAGCAACGCACCGATGTCCCGCAGAGACGAGGACGGGAATCATCTTGCGATAGAGGTAGCTCCATGACGGCTCGCCGTGCAGCAGAAGAACCGGCGCGCTGCCGCGTGGACCTTCGTCCACGTAATGCATCCGCAGCGTGCCGCCTTCGCCGTCGGCGACGTCCGCATAGTGCGGCCGGAACGGATAGCCGGAGAGATTGGCGAAGCGTTCGTCAGGCGTTCGAAGGACTTTCATGGCGCGAGCGTAGGATGGATGACGGCTTGGAGCCAGCGACGACGCCCGGTGCGGGTACGCCCGTGCGACCCGCGCTGTTGTCTATTGCCACGGTCCGGATATCTCGGCGGCCGGCGCCCGCAACGGTCGCCGGAGAGGAACCGCATGCAGCTCATCGGAATGCTCGATTCTCCATATGTTCGTCGCTCGGCGATCTCGCTTCGCATGCTTGGAGTTCTGTTCGAACACCGCGCGGTATCGGTGTTCCGCCACTTCGACGAGTTCCGCGGCATCAACCCCGTGGTCAAGGCGCCCACGCTGGTCTGCGACGACGGCACCGTGCTGATGGATTCCAACCTGATCGTCGCGCATGCCGAAGACGTCGCGCCGGCGGGAAGAACGCTGATGCCCGCCGCGGCTGCCGAGCGTGTGGCGGCGTACCGCGTGCTCGGCCTTGCGCTTGCCGCGTGCGAGAAGAGCATTTCGATTGTCTACGAGCGCCAGCTTCGCCCGGTGGAAAAGCAGCATGCGCCGTGGATCGAACGCGTAACCGGCCAGCTCCTTGCGGCTTGCTCGACGCTCGAGCAGGAGCTGACGAGCCCGCGTGCCCTGTCCGTCCTAACGCCGAGCCTGCAGCCGGGCATCACCGCGGTTGTCACGTGGCGCTTCCTTCAGATGATGGTTCCCGAGATCGTCATTGCGGCCGAATATCCCGGGTGGGCCGCGCTTTCCGCGGAAGCAGAAAAGCTTCCCGCGTTCGTCGAGTTCCCGCCGGAGTAATGCGCCGCAGTCGTGACGCCGCGGCTGCGACCGCCTGGGCGCGCGCGGCGATCCGTCCCCCGGATGCTGCGGCAATGAGCTCCCTTGACCGCCTCGCCACTCGGACGTAGCGTCGGCGCCCTGTGAACACGCAGCGCGCTTCCACTTCTTGAGTGCAACAGGAGGACCTCGCCATGGCCGCAACCGCCGCAGCCTTCCGCACCGATCTGCCCGCGTCCGCTTCGAAATCCGGCAAGCTCTTCATCGACAACAAATTCGTCGATGCCGCGAGCGGAAAAACATTCGAGACCGTTGATCCCTCGACCGAGGAAGTCCTGACCACCGTCGCAGAAGGCGACAAGGCGGACGTGGACAAGGCGGTCGCAGCGGCGCGGCGCGCGTTCGAAAGCGGACCGTGGCCGAAGATGAGCGCGCGCGAGCGCGGCCGCATGCTGCTTCGCATCGCGGATCTCATCATGAAGAACAAGGACGAGCTCGCGCAGCTCGAGACGCTCGACAACGGAAAGCCGATCGCCGAGACGGCTAACGTCGACATCCCGCAGGCTGCCGAAGTCTTCGCGTACTACGGCGGCTGGGCCGACAAGGTCTTCGGCCAGACGATTCCGGTCAGCGATTCGTTTTTCACGTACACGCTGCGCGAGCCGCACGGCGTCTGCGGACAGATCATCCCGTGGAATTTTCCGTTGCTGATGGCTTCGTGGAAACTTGCGCCGGCTCTTGCATGCGGCAACACCAGCGTGCTCAAGCCCGCGGAGCAGACGCCCCTTACGGCGCTTCGTCTTGCCGAGCTGCTGCTCGAAGCCGACGTGCCGGCCGGCGTCGTCAACATCATCACCGGCTTCGGACCGACCGCCGGTGCGGCCATCGCCGAGCACCGCGACGTGGACAAGGTCGCGTTCACCGGCTCGACCGAAGTCGGTCGCGTAATCCAGCGCGCTGCTGCGGGAAATCTCAAGAGCGTATCGCTCGAGCTCGGCGGCAAGTCGCCCAATATCGTGTTTGCCGATGCCGACCTGGCCGAGGCCGTCAAGGGCGCGATGCAGGGGATTTTCTTCAATCAGGGCGAAGTCTGCTGCGCGGGCTCGCGACTTTTCGTCGAGGAGAAGGCGCACGACGAATTCGTCGCGAAACTGGCCGAGCATGCGCGTGCGATCCGTGTCGGCGATCCGCTCGATCCTTCGACACAGATGGGCGCGCAGGTCAGCGAAGAACAGTTCACCAAAATCCTCGGCTACATCGAATCCGGCAAATCGGGCGGCGCGCGTCTCGTCACCGGCGGCGCGCGTGCCAAAGACAAGGGATACTTCCTGCAGCCGACGATCTTCTCCGGCGTGAAGCCGGACATGAAGATCGCGCAGGAGGAAATCTTCGGACCGGTAGTATCGACGCTGACGTTCCGCGATCTCGACGAAGTGGTCGCGGCCGGCAATGCGACCAACTACGGCCTCGCTGCGGCGGTGTGGACGCGCGACATTTCGAAAGCGCATCGCGTCGCGCGCGCGCTCAAGGCCGGCACGGTCTGGGTCAATACGTACAACATGTTCGACGCCGGCGTACCGTTCGGCGGTTACAAGGAAAGCGGCATCGGCCGCGAGCTCGGATCGCAGGCGCTCGACCTGTACACGCAGACCAAGGCGGTGTGGGTCGCGCTCTAGACGAGCGGCACCGATTCGGTCTCAGTCGGTCGTCGCGCCTGCCGAGTGGAGGGTCCTGCGCACGGCGCGGCGTGCGCGGCGGAACGCTTCGGCGTCGCCGTGAAGCTGGAAGGCCCAGTTGGCCTCCTGCACGAATGCGTGGATCTCGAACGCGAGCTGGGACGGGTCAGCGTCCGGCCCGAGGTCCCCGGCCTCGCGCGCCGCTTCCGCTTCGGCTTCGAGAATTGCGAGCCAGCCGCGGGTAAGCTCGACGACGCGGTCACGGACCCGCCCCGGCCGGTCGTCGATTTCCGGCGAAACCGCGGCAAAGAAGCACCCACCGCGAAACGGTCCTTTTTCGAGATAGCGTATCCACGCTTCGGCGACCTCGACGAGTCGTGGAAGTCCCCCGGCGTGGGCTCGCTCCTCGCCGACGACGGCTTTCTCGAACGCCTCGGCGGCGGCGTCGACAATCGCCATCTGAAGGTCTTCCTTCGAGCCGAAATGGGCGAACAGCCCGCTTTTGCTCATGGAAATCGAGTCGCTCAGCCGGCCGATCGTCACTCCCGACAAGCCGTCGATCGATGCGAGATCGAGCGCGCGCTTCAGGATGTCCGTCCGAGTGTCGCGGGTTGCCTGCTGACTTCGCTTCGGCATCCCGCATTTATAGGCCGACCGTTCGCTATCGGTAAAGAGCACGACCGTTCTTTTTAGGATCATGCGGTTAATGGACGATGGTACGCCTCTCGATGGCTGCCCGGCCCACGTCGCCCTCCCAATCCGGCGCGCTTGCCGGTTCGATCTGCGAACCTCGCTGAGGGTTTGCGCGGGATGGAGACCTGGGCCGGCGGGCCCCGGGACGAATCCCCGTTGCTCGTGCCCTGCTTTCAATGTCATCCCGAACATAGCCGGGTTCTGCGGATCTTCGCGTTCGTATATAACCCGCCGACAATCTTATGGACCTTGCCCTCCCATCCTCTGAACCTGGCGCTCCCTCGGTTGAGTCGCTGATCAAGATCTTCAGCTTCTATCGAGATGCCGAGATCCGTGGCGCAGCGCTTCTGATGAAGATGACCCAGTGGGAGAAGGACCCCGAAGCGCAGGTGCTTTTTTCGCGGCACGTCGCCGACGAGACCCGTCACGCATGGCTGTGGACGAAACGGATCCGGCAGCTCGGGGGAATGCCGGTCGAAGTTCCCGACGGCTACCAGCGCAGGCTCGGCAAGGCGATCGGTTTTCCCGCGAACATCGTCGACCTGTTCGCGCTGACGGTGATCGTCGAAGAACGTTCGGTTGCGCGTTACACCGAACACGCCGCGAGCCGCTACTGCGATGAGCTGACGCGCGAAGTTCTCGACGAGCTCACCAAGGACGAGAAGTGGCACATCTCGTGGATGGAGGAGTGGATGCTGCGCATGGCAAAGGAACGCGGCATCGAAGACAAGGCCCGCGCGCAGCTCGCACGCTATCGCAAGCTCGAGCTCGAAGTGTTCGAAGCGTTCAAGGAAGACGAGCGCCGTTGGCTCGGCTTCTCGTTCTCGGATGTCGAGCCCGTAACGGCAGCGGTCGGAATCTGACCCGACTGCCGCACGCACCTGGACCTCCGCGCTGCTGGCAAATGCTTCACTCGTGCCGAATGCTCCGCTAGTGCGAGGCATCCCGATGTTGCCTAACGCCGCGCTCGTCGGTGTTCCCGGATCGCGCGAAAAGCTCGTCACGCCTGCGCTCGTTCTCGATCTCGATATCCTCGAAGCAAACATCGCTCGCATGGCCGACCACTGCCGGCGCGCGGGAATCGCACTTCGCCCGCACGCCAAGACGCACAAGTCCGCCCGCATCGCACGGTTGCAGATCGAAGCGGGAGCCATCGGCATCTGCTGCGCAACGATCGGCGAAGCCGAAATCATGGTCGGGAGCGGAATCGGCGGCGTTCTGATCACTTCGCCCGTGGTGCATCCGGCGAACATCGAACGGCTCGTTCGCCTGCACGGCCGAGCGACCGATCTGATGTGCGTCGTCGATCACCCGGACAACGTGCGCGCAATCGCGGATCGAATGAGCGCGAGCGCTCCAAGTCTTCGACTGCTCGTCGACGTCGACATCGGCCTCGGTCGCACCGGTGCGAGCACGGTGCACGACGTGGTTTCGCTTGCGAAGCAGATCGATGATTCGCCGCATCTCTCGTTCGCCGGCGTGCAGGGGTATGCCGGACACGTGCAGCACATCGAGAGCGTTGCTGCGCGCGCCGAGCTTGCGGCGGGCGGCCTCGCGAAGATGGCCGAAGTCGTCGATGCACTCGCCGCAATCGGAAAGAAGCCGGCGATCGTGAGCGGCGGCGGCACGGGGACGCACGACATCGACTTCCGCGGCGGCGTGTTCACCGAGCTTCAGGCCGGATCGTATACCGTGATGGACGTCGAGTACGCCGATCTCCAGTGGGATGCGGCTACGCCGGCACGATTGCCGTTCCAGACCGCGCTGTTCGTGCGGACGACGGTCATCAGCAACAACGCGGCGGGAATGGTGACCACCGACGCCGGACTCAAGCGCTTTGCGACCGACGGCCCGCGGCCTCGTATCGCACGCGGCGCTCCCGAAGGTGCAGTCTACGCGCTGACCGGCGATGAGCATGGATGCGTGGTCTTTGCCGACGCGTCGCAGTCGCTGCCGCTCGGCGCGGCCGTCGAGTGCGTGGTTCCGCACTGTGATCCGACGGTGAACCTCTACGACCATTTTCATTGCGTGCGCGGAGATACGCTCGTCGACTTGTGGCCGGTCGATGCTCGCGGCGCGTACTGAGCGCGGGCTGCGCGACCTGGAGGTTTTGCCGCCCGCATTTTCGCCGGTGCGGACGATTCGGGTTTGTTACGGAACCGCAGCGCCGGTCGCATCGCCGACGGTGGCAGCAAGCTCGACCAGAACCGGCCTCACGAACGGCAGGAACGAAGACTCGATCTTCACGTCGAGCGCGTCGGTCCCGCCGGAAACCGGAGACGAGAGAGGCGGCATCCGCAGCACGATCTCATCGTCACCGGAAAGTCGTACGGTCGACCGGCTCTCGAGAGCGGTGTCCGGCCGCCGCACCTCGATGCGGATCTCGTCGACGGAGCGCCCGGTCCTGGCCTCGATGCGCAGCACGATGTCGCGCCGGTCCCGAAGCGCGTCCGAAAGCGCAATCCGGCAGTGCACGACGGGAGGCGCGGCCGACCACAGGTCGCGGCGCGCGCGAAGCGGCGGCGGCTGGCACTCTGCGCGCGCGACGGTCGTCGTCTGCGTGATGCCGGCGGCCCGGGCGAGAGCGGGCGGCGTGCGGGGCTCGCGAGCCGACGGGTCGATCTCGCACAGCGAGTAGCCGGTGGTTTCGAGCAGCCTGCTGCGGCAGCGCGGCATCGCGTCTTTGCGACGCGGATCGAAGATCGCGTGCGTCGGTGCGACGGCCGCCGCAGCGGCCAGTGCCTGCGCATCGTCGTCGCCGGCAAGCAGTGCGGCACGTGCGCGCAGCCGTGCTTCGCCGCGCTCGCGGGATCCCGAAAACACGATCGTCGAACGGTCGAGCCCGGCGACGACTCGCCGGGCCGTCAGTGCGGGCAGGCGCTCGGCAAGCTCCGGCGCGGCAACCACGAGAGCGTCGAGCGGCAGCGTGCGAACGGCATGCACGAGCAGATGAAACGGTGTGGCGCGCGGTTCGGCGACGCGCCCGCGAATTTCACCGAGCCGGTCGCGCGCACCGGCTGCCGCGACCGGCAGTCCGAGCGCAACGAGAAGCAGCGTCGCGGCAATCTCGCCGCGTGAAAACCGGCTCGCGAGCGAGTCAGCGGTCAGTGCGACGAGCGGCGCGACCGGCAGCAGCCACAGCACGCGGTAGACCATCCACGGCGGAATGACGGCTCCGGCGAGCGACGGAAGCGGCGGAACGAACGCAATTGCGAGCGGCAGCGTCGTCGCGATCAGAAGCAGCGAGCGCGGAGCGTCGCGAATCGGGATGCGTGCACGATCGCGCTGCGGCCGAAGCAGCACGATCGGCACGCCGGCAAGCGCGAGCAGCATCAGCGGGTGCAGCAGCAGGCGCGGGCTGACGACGAATCCGCCCGAGCGCCCTGCGACCGGGAATTCGATCAACCGGCCCCGTCCTTCGTGAACTCGCACGACCGGATGTCCGGGTTCGGACAGTTCGGCCCCGATGTCCGCAAGCCGCTCGCGAACGATGAGGCCGGAAACCGCCGGCGCAATGGCAATCACGCCGAGAAGTGCGCCTGCTGCGAGCATGCGTTGCCGCCGTTCGGGTTGCGCGCCCACAACCACAGCCGCAGGCAGCAGGATCACGAGCACGAACGCGTACGCGAGGGCATGCACGGCAGCAGTGGCTACCGCTGCCACTGCAAGCAGGACCCAGCCGCTGCGATCCGGATCGCGTACGATGCGAAGAAACGCCGCGCTGCACAGCGGCAGCAGTGCCGCTGCCGCGAGCACCTTGTCTTCGCCGGCGCGAGCCAGGACCGGGACGACCGAGCCGCTCCACAGGAGCATCGTGGCGATCACGCTCAGTCGTGCGCGCCGTCCGCTGCCGAACAACTCGCCGGCAAGCGCGAACGCCGCCGAGCACGACGCGAGAACCACGAGAACCGGGGCGCATCTCTCGTAAAGGAACACCGGATCGACGCCGGACATGCGCGACCACAGCGCAAGCCCGAACAGCCACGGATGAACGCCGAAGCGCGCGAACGACTGACCGGTTGCTAGAAACGGCTCGGCCAGCGAGAGCACCGGCGCCTCGAGCCACGACCGGACGTAGGCGAGGTACCACCAGCGGTCCACGCTGCCGAGCGGCGCGAAGACGACCGCGGCGATCACCGCAGCAATCAGCAGAAGCGCGAGAACGACCTGGACTGCCGGTGACGATCGCGTCGCAGAATCCACTGTCGCGGCTGCGGGCCGCGTCGCCGGTACGAGCCAGCGCAGCAACAGCGCGAGCGGCGCGGTAACCGCTGCCACACAAAGCGGTGCCGCATCAATGGACGATCCGAGCGCAAGACAGGCTGCGAAGGCAGCGGTCAGCATGACGAGCGACGCAGCGAACGCGTATGCCAATCGCTCGCTCGCGGGCAGCCGTATCCGCGCTGACGCAAGCACGGCCGCACCCGGCGCGACGAAGATCGCGAGCCCGGAGACGATGATCGCGATCGCAGAAGCGATCACGAGCGGTCAGGCCGCCGGCGCCATGAGCTTGAGGTACATCGAGCAGATCTCGGGCCCCATGTCGGTCGGAAGCCCGAGGATCGGCAGATCCATTCCGGCGCGCCGCCATTCGGACAGGCGCGTCCGGCAGAAGCCGGGCTCGCCCGCGATCACCAGCGCATCGAGCAGCTCCTGCGAGACGGCGGCTGCAGCTTCCGGCCGCTGTTTGGCCACGTAGAGATCGCGCACGACGTCGCAGTTCTCGCGATAGCCCATGCGCGAAAGCATCTCGTGGTAGTAGACGCCCATTCCGCCGATGTAGAACGAGATGATGCCGCGCGCCGAATGGTAGCTCATCTCCTTGTCGGGCATCGGAATCACCGTCGTGAACGGCGCGACCGAAATGTCGTCGACGCTTCGGCCGCTCTTCGCTGCTCCTTCCGCGAGGACGGCGATGCCTTTCTCGAGCTGCTGATACGGCCAGAACGTCGGCATCCAGCCGTCGGCGAGCTCGCCGACCATGCGGATCGCCTTGTCATTGAGGCATGCGCAATAGATCGGGATGCGCTCGCGCACCGGCGTCATCGCGAGCTGGAAATGCCGGAACTCCCACAGGTCGGCTCCGGCTTCGTTCAGCCGCTGTCCGGAGATCAGGCACTGGATCACCTTGATGTACTGCCGCATGCGCGTCAGCGGCTTGTCGTACGGAATGCCGTGAAATCCTTCGATGACCTTCTCGCCCGACGTGCCGAGCCCGAGAATCACGCGCCCTTCGGAGATCTCGTCGAGCGTCGCAGCGTGCATCGCCAGCAGACCGGGCGAACGGCTGAAGACGTTGACGATCCCGGTTGCGAGCTTGATGCGTCTGGTGTGACACGCGATCTCGGTCAGCAGGCCGAAGGCCTCGTAGCCCCAGGCTTCGGGAATCCAGAACGATTCGTAACCGAGCTCGTCGGCCTCCTGCGCATGGCGCAGCACCTGCTTGCGATTGAAGTTTTTCCAGAAGGCGACGATGCCTGATCGTTCGGTCACCCTGTTCTCCTTGCGAGCGGACCCCGCGGCGATTTTACGAAGAAAGCCGGCAGGCATCGGCGCGGCTTGCGGTCGGCGCGGCACAGATCCGGCCGCACTTAAGAAAGACGGGTCGCGCGAGTCAAATGCCGCGCCGCCGAACCCAGGCCCGCACGATGCATGCTTGCGCCGCCGCGAGATGCCTGCGGCCGCGAGACTTCCTTCGATCGCAGGATCGGCATAGAGCACGTGCCGGAAGACCGGGACGCTCCCGGCTCTCGTACCGGGGCATCGTGAACAATCGTCGAAGCAGTCGTTCGTTCCTGCGCTCGCTGACTGGCAGCGGCGGTCTTCTTCGCGGGCCGCTCGCAAGAACTGCTGTGTTCATCGCAGCCGCCGTGCTCACGGTCGCTGCCGGACGCTGGACGACGGCGGATACCGGGCGAGTTGCCGGGCCGCACCGCGGCGTCGTTCCGGCCGGCGTTTCCGGAAAAGCACGCGTCGTCGACGGCGATACGATCGAAGTCGGCGGCGTACGGATTCGTCTGTTCGGGATCGACGCTCCGGAGCTTCACCAGTCGTGCAGGCGGCCCGGCGGGGAACGTTATGCGTGCGGCGATTTCGCTCGCGGCGCCCTCGTCGCCGCAATCGGAGGTCAGGCGGTGTCGTGCTCGCGGCGAGATGTCGACAAATACGGCCGCATGGTCGGCGTCTGCACCGGTTCTTCCGGCGATCTCGCCGGGAATGTCGTCACGCGCGGAGCCGCCATGGCGTATCGTCACTACAGCCTCGACTACGTTGACGAAGAAGAGCGGGCACGCCGGGACCATACCGGCATCTGGCAGGGGTCGTTCGAGGCTCCGTGGGAATTTCGGCACAACGAGCCGGCGAAGCATGCGTCGCCGGCGAAGCGTACGTACTGATAGCGATGTCGACCATCCGGACAATCCCGCTCGTCGACGATGCCGTGCTGCTGACGCTCGCCAGGCCTCCTGCCAATGCGATCGATGAGCACCTGCTGATCGACCTGCACGCGACGCTCGTCTCGTTGCGGACCGACGACTCGGTTCGCGCCGTGGTCATCACCGGAAGCGGTGCGTTCTTCAGTGCCGGGTTCGATTTCTCCGCGCCCCGTCGCGATGACGAGATCGCGCTCGACCTGTACCGGCGCTATCGCGACTGTCACCTCGCGCTGCTGACGATGCCGAAGCCCACGATTGCGTGGATCAACGGCCATGCGATTGCAGGAGGCTTCGTGATCGCGCTCGCGTGCGACCACCGGATCGCGGCCGGTGGCGACTATCGAATCGGCATGAACGAGGTTGCCGTGGGCGCGTCGTTTCCGCGCACGGCCATGGAGATCGTTCGCCTGCGGCTCACCCATGCGCAGGCCAGCGAGCTGGTTCTCGGCGCACAGCTTTTTCCGTCCTCGAAAGCGGTCGCGCTAGGCCTTGCGCACGAGATCGTTGCACGTGAATCGATCGAGACGCACGTTCGCGCTCTCGCCGGACGCCTCGCTGCATTTCCGTGCGATGCCTACGCGCGAACCAAGCAGGCGCTCGTCGCCGACGCCGAGAGACGCATCCTCGCCGAGACCGACAGCGAAGCGGTCGCGACGATGTCGGTCTGGATCTCCGACGAAAGCCGCGCGGCGCGCCGGCGCCAGCGCGAAAAACTCAACGTCCGGTAGACAAAGGAGAGACCCATGAGCCTTTCGGGAAAAACGCTGTTCATCACCGGTGCCAGCCGCGGGATCGGCCTCGCGATCGGCCTGCGCGCCGCGCGCGACGGCGCCAACGTTGCCATTGCGGCCAAAACCGCCGAGCCGCATCCGAAGCTCGAAGGCACGATCTATACGGCCGCGAAAGAGATCGAGGATGCCGGCGGAAAGGCTCTTCCGTTGATCGTCGACGTGCGCGACGAGTCGAGCGTCCAGGCGGCGGTGGACAAAACCGTCGCGACGTTCGGCGGCATCGACATCTGCATCAACAACGCATCGGCCATACAGCTGACCGGCACGCTCGAAACCGACATGAAGCGTTACGACCTGATGCACCAGATCAACACGCGCGGCACGTACGTGACGTCGAAAGCCTGCATTCCGCACCTCAAGCGCGCGTCCAATCCGCACGTCCTCAATCTGTCGCCGCCGCTCGACATGAAGCCGCGCTGGTTCGGCGGTCACGTGGCGTACACGATGGCCAAGTACGGCATGTCGATGTGCGTGCTCGGCATGGCCGAGGAGTTCAAGGACGACGGAATCGCGTTCAATGCGCTGTGGCCGCGCACGGGAATCGCGACGGCGGCAATCCGCAATGCGCTGGCGGGCGACGAAGGCATGCGCGCGTGCCGCACCACCGACATCATGGCCGACGCGGCGCACTGGATCTTCACGCAGCCGGCCCGGCTGACGACCGGCAACTTCTACATCGACGACGTGCTGCTGTACGCCGCCGGCGAGCGCGACTTCGACAAATACCGCGTCGATCCGACGAGGGAGCTGATGCGCGACTTCTTCGTCCCTGACGACTGCGCGCTTCCGCCGGGTGTATCGCTGGCGCCGGCGCGGACGTGAACCCGGACGAATCGAACTTGAGAAGGGCACGGAGTCCCGGCTCGAGACGCTTGACGTGAGCACCGGCGCTGACGCCCCGGCGATTCCAGCCGGCGTCGTGACCGAAAACGCGGCGATGAAGAGCGCGCCGTTCTGGCGGCGCGAGCCGTACGCCGTGTTCTTCCCGCTCGGCATCCTGCTTTCGTGGGCCGGCGTCGGCCGGTGGATCGAGTTCGTGCTGTCCGGACGGAGCGAAGACTACGTTGCCGTCTACATTTTCCACAGCATGACGCAGATCGAAGGCTTCCTGCTCTCGTTCGCGCTCGGATTCCTGTTCACGATGATTCCGCGCCGCAGCGGCACCTGGCCTCCATCCGTCATCGAGATGGCCATCGGCATCGCTGCTCCGCTGGCTACGGCCGTTGCCGCCGCGAACGGACAATGGGCGCTCTCGCAAGCCGGGTGGATGGCAGCCTGCGTCCTGCTCGTCCAGTTCGTCGTGCGGCGATTCGCATCGGCTGCGGCGCGCCGGCGTCCGCCCGCGAGCTTCGTGTGGATCCCCGTCGCGCTCCTGCTCGGCCTCGCCGGCTCCGTCATGACGGGCGTGGGAGGGGCGCTCGGTGCGTCGTGGATGTGGCTTCACAACCTCGGGCAGCAGTTCGTGCTGCAGGGCGTTTTCATCGCGCTCGTGCTCGGCGTGGGCGGACTTGCGCTGCCGCTGATGACCCGCGGCGTCGCGCCGCCGGACGCGTCATTGTCTCCGAGGGACCTGCGCGGGATCTTCGGGCACGTGCTCGCAGCCGTGCTCGTGGTCGCGAGTTTCTTTGTCCAACTGAACGTATCGGTTCGCGCTGGCTGCGCTCTCCGTGCTGCGGTCATCGCGGCTGTGCTCGTTCTCGGTGCGGAACTGTGGCGGCTGCCGACGCGTGCGGGGCTCAATCGCCGCGTGATCTGGCTGGCGGCGTGGTGCCTGCCGGCGGGCTTCGCATTCGCGTCGATCTATCCGCAGTACTACCAGGCCGGAATCCACATCAGTTTCATCTCCGGCTTCGCGATGCTGACGCTCGGCGTGAGCACGCACGTGATCCTCGGACATGGAGACCGCAGCGATCTGCTGAACGGACAGCCGTGGCAGGTGGCGGCCATTCTCGGCCTGATGATCGCCGCAACGGTTTGTCGTGTCGCAACCACGGTCGACATGGTTCACCGCAACGCGTGGATGGTCACGGCAGCGATGTTCTTTCTGGCGGCGACCGGCGTCTGGACGGTGCTGCTGGTGCCGGTGCTGCGCACGCGCGCGAAAGGATCGGCAGGAACAGGCTTGCCTTGAGCGCTTCGTCGCGGGGCGCATTCGCCGCAACGATCGCAATCACTCCGCTTTCTTCGGCACCAGCTTCATCGTGTACGGGTGATTGAAGTAGTGGATGAAGAGGTCGCTCGAATATTTCTGCGCCATCGCGGCAGCTACGCGCTCGGCCATCTCCGGAGTGTTGACCATCTCGATGTTGTCGAACTGCTGGCCGGCGA
The DNA here is from genome assembly GCA_035571835.1 of Candidatus Limnocylindrales bacterium. Classification (NCBI taxonomy): domain Bacteria; kingdom Bacillati; phylum Chloroflexota; class Candidatus Limnocylindria; order Candidatus Limnocylindrales; species Candidatus Limnocylindrales bacterium. Next base: position 200,461 of record DATNBU010000045.1, read on the forward strand.
TCTTGATCGACGTCAGCGGTTTGGTCCTGCTGCAGTCGACACGGCCTGCTGCTCGCGATCCGAGGCGCACCCACGCATCGCCGTCGAGCACGACCACCCAGACGTACGACCAGTACTCGCCTTCGTCGGGACAGTCGGTGCGGAACTGCAGCGTCTCCTCGTCCGTCCATTTTTCCGGTGTCCATTCGGCAGCGTGCGCGAATGTCGCGGCAAACATGAGGAACGTAGCGGCAAACAGGCTGGCAAGTTTCATGGAACCTCCGTCGTGCGCGCGCGCAACGCTGGCGGACGACGGAAAACGTTTATGCGTCCTGCCGTGACGCGGCAAGAGGCGGCACGTGCAGCCAAGGGCGAGGCCGATCACTCGAAAGCAGGGATCAGGCGGCGCGGCTTCGATTGGCGAGGATCACGCCGAGCAGCGTGCGGATCTCGGGGACGCAGGATCCGCAGTTGGTGCCGGCCCTGGTGCAACTGCCGACCTCTTCCGGCGTCTGCAGTCCGTGCCGGTCGATCGCTTCGTCGATCGCCGAGCGGCGCACGTTAAAGCACGAGCAGATGATCGGGCTGTTGTCGGTCGCTCCGGCAAGCGGCCTTCCGGCCAGTAACGCCATGCGATCGTTCTCGTCGAGCGCGGGTTTTGCGAGCAGGCCGGCAATCCAGTCGCGTGACGGCATTTGCGCACGACGCGACAGGAAAACGCACGCGGCAATCCGGTCATCGCGGACGATGGCCGCCCGATAGATTCCAGCGCCTTCGTCGGCGTACTCGAGAAGGTCCGCGCGGCCCGGCTGCACGTTGAGGAGCAGACGTCCGCGTGCGGCGAGATCCTGCTCCGGCCGCAGGCCCGCGAGCTCGAAGCGCACGAATCCGTCGCCGCAGACCCTGGTCCACAGCTCGGCATCCGGAACTTTCTGCGTGGTGCGTCCGAACAGCACGCCGTGCCAGGCCGGCACGACCCGTTCGATCGCTGCGGGCGTATGCTTGAGCTCGGGCTCGCCCGACGCGGGATCGACGGCCGGATTGACGAGCGCACCGACGCGGCCTGAAGCGCAATTCGCGTCGCTCCAGTGCATCGGTGCGAACAACATTCCGCGCGGCATCTCACCGCTGGTTCGCGAGCGCAGGACGGCCGCCCCCCACGCGGTCGTCACCTTGACGAAGTCGCCGTCGTCGAGCCGGATTGTCGCGGCGTCATCGGGGTGGAGATCCACGTACGGCTCCGGCATGTGATCGGAAAGACGCGGCGAGGTGCCGGTGCGCGTCATCGTGTGCCACTGGTCGCGGATGCGTCCGGTGTTCAGGACGAACGGGAAACGCATGCACGTCTCGTGCGACGGACGCCGCGGCGTCGTCGGAACCAGATGCGCGCAGCCGCTCGGATGAAAAAATGCTCCATGTTCGGCCAGTCGCGCCGTTCCGCGATGACCGCGCTCGGGTACAGGCCACTGGATCGGCTCGAGCGATTCGTACTCCTCCGCCGACAGTCCGGCCAGGCCGCCGATATCGAATGCACGCGCGCCGTCGTTGCCAGCGGACGACAGTCGCGCATGCTCGTCGAAGATCTCGTGGACCGATTCGAACGCGAACGCGTCGGCATAACCCATGCGCTCGGCAACCCTGCTCAGGATCCACCAGTCCGGCCTGGCTTCGCCGGGCGGATTCAGGAACGCGCGTTGTCGCGAGATGCGGCGCTCGGAGTTCGTCGTGGTACCGTCGCGCTCGCCCCACGCGGCAGCCGGTAGCAGCACGTCAGCAAGCACGGCCGTATCGGTGTCCGCCGCGCAGTCGGAAACCACGACGAAGTCGCAGCTCGCGATTGCATCGCGCACGCGATCGGCCGCCGGGAGGCTGACGGCAGGATTGGTCGCGACGATCCACAGCGCCTTGATGCGTCCCTCGCGCACCGCTTCGAACAGGTCGACCGCCTTGAGTCCCGGTCGCGACGCGATGCGAGGGCTCTTCCAGAACTCCTGCACGATGCGCCGGTGTCCCGGGTCGTCGAGCGACATGTGCGCCGCGAGCATGTTCGCCATGCCGCCGACTTCACGGCCGCCCATCGCGTTCGGCTGTCCGGTCAACGAGAACGGACCCATGCCCGGTTTGCCGATGCGACCGGTCAGCAGATGGCAGTTGACGATGCTCGTGACTTTGTCGGATCCGGACGACGACTGGTTGACGCCTTGCGAGAACGCCGTCACGACGCGCGCGGTCGCGGCGAACATGCGGTAGAACTCTTCGAGGTCGGAGACCGCGAGACCGCAGGCGGCTGCGACGACGGCCGAGGATCTTGCGCTCTCTCGCGCCGCGGCAACCGCTTCGACTGCACCGATCGTGTGCTCTTCGAGGAAGTCGTAGTCGCGGCAGCCTTCGCGATCGAGCCAAGCCAGCAGCCCGTTGAACAATTCCACGTCGCTGCCGGCGCGGATCGCAAGATGCAGGTCGGCGATGCCGGCGGTTGGCGTCTGCCTCGGGTCGATGACGACGATGCGCATGTCGGGTCGCCGCTGGCGCGCGTCCTCGAGCCGGCGGAACAGCACGGGATGGCACCACGCCAGGTTCGAACCGACGAGCACGACGAGATCGGCAAGATCGAAATCCTCGTAACAGCCCGGAACGATGTCTTCGCCGAACGCCCTCTGGTGGCCGACGACCGACGACGACATGCAAAGCCGCGAGTTCGTGTCGATGTTGGCCGAGCCGATGAATCCCTTCATCAGCTTGTTGAAGACGTAGTAGTCCTCGGTCAGGAGCTGCCCGGATACGTAGAAAGCGACCGAGTCCGGGCCGTGCTTTGCGATCGTATCGCGAAACCGGTGTGCGACGAGCTCGAGAGCTTCGTCCCAGCCGGTATCGCGCCCGTGGACTCGCGGACGAAGAAGACGTCCGCCATGGCCGAGCGTTTCGGCGAGAGCTGCGCCTTTCGAACACAGCAGCCCGCCGTTGGCCGGATGTGCGGCGTCGCCGGCGATCGTCGTATTGCCGTCAGCGGTGGTCGCGACGATCCCGCAGCCGACGCCGCAGTACGCGCACGTCGTGCGCACCGGAGTCGGCTGCTCGCTCATCGGGCTCCCGCGTTCGCCTGGGCCTCGCCGAACAGCAGCGCTTCGCGAATCGACGCCACGTCGCGGCCGTCGCGCATCATCTCGCAGTACCACGCGCCGTCGCTGACGTCGCCGTAGAGCAGCGCTCCCTGCATGCGGTTGTCGCGAAGCACGAGCCGCTTGTAGATCCCGCGCGCCGGATCCTTGAGCACGATCGATTCGGCGCCGCTGCCGCCGCGCACGTCTCCCGCAGAGAAGACGCTGACGCCGGTGACCTTGAGCTGCGCCGGCGCAAGCGGCGAGCGGTAGCGCGAGACGCCGAGCTCGGCGAGATGCGTCGCGCACACGCGCGCCTGTTCCCACAGCGGAGCCACGAGGCCGAACGTCACGCGCCGATGCTGTACGCATTCGCCGATCGCGTAGACGCGCGGATCGAACGTCTGCATCGTGTCGTCGACCAGAATGCCGCGTCCGCATTGCAGCTCGGCCGCGGCGGCAAGAGCGATGTTCGGCCGGATTCCGAGCGCAGTCACGACGAGATCCGCGCGAAGCTCGCTGCCATCGTCCAGCATCACGCTTGCCGCGCGGCCTTCGCTGTTCGAGCCGAACCCGAGCGTCCGTGTGCCGGTCCGGCAGGCGATGCCGCGCTGCTCGAGCGATTCGCGCAGCAGCCGGCCGGCCTCCGGGTCGAGCTGGCGGTTCATCAGCGTGTCGGAGCGGTGCACGATCGTGACAGTCATGCCGCGCTGGAGAAGCCCCGAGGCCGCTTCGACTCCGAGCATTCCGCCGCCGATCACGACCGCGTGACCGCCGCCGCCGGCCACGCGCAGCATCTCTTCGACGTCGTCTACCGTGCGGAAGCGGATCACTCCGGGCAGGTCACTGCCGGGTACGTCGAGCTCGACCGGAACCGAGCCCGTAGCGAGCACGAGCCGATCGTATTCGCAGCGCACGCCGCCGGCCGATTCGACGACGCGGCGTACGCGGTCGATGCGCGTAACCGGATCGCCGGCGTGCAGTGTAATTCCCCGGCTCTGGTACCAGGCGCGGTCGTGTCCGGCGATGTCGTCGAACGTCTTGTCGCCGCCGAGCACGCTCGAGAGCAGCACGCGGTTGTATCCGCCGCGCGGCTCGGCGCCGAAGACGGTGATCTCGTAGCGATTGGGTGCGAGCGCGAGCAGCTCCTCGAGCGCGCGCATTCCCGCCATGCCGTTGCCGACCAGAACGAGCCGCCGTTTCCTCAGCGGGATCGGCGCGCGCACGACCTTGCGCTCGACCATCACCCGCCCTTCGATGAGGCGCACCCGGTGTGTTGCGACCGCGACGTCCGGATTCTCGAGGCAGCGTCCCGTCGCGAGGTTGAAGTGCTGCTTGTACAGCGGCGATGCCACGACGAGCTCACCGCCGATGTCTCCGACGATGCCGCGCGACAGCACGTTGGCCCCGCCGATCGGATCGGCGTTGTCGATGGCGTAGACGCCGGACGTCGTGTGGAAGATCGCGATCTGGCGGCCATCGACGAGGGCGCAGACGCCGGAATCCGGCAGGATGTCGTCGAGCGCGCAGACGTCGCGCCATGTGGTGGCCGCCGGTGCGGGCGTTGCCAGCTTTGCCGTCGCGGTTCTCATGAATTCCCCCCGATATGCTCGAGCCGCTCTTGTTGCGTGGCCGGCCGGATCTGACCGCGCTCCTCGACGAACAGCACGTCGGGATCCTTGCGGTCGTCGTTGACGAAATGGCGGAAGCGGCGAAGCGTGGCCGGATCCTCGACGGCCTTCTTCCATTCGCACTCGTAGCTCGCGACGACCGAGGCCATGTCGGCCTCGAGCTCGCTCGCGATGCCGAGCGAGTCTTCGCAGACGACCGCCTTCAGGTAGTCGAGGCCGCCTTCGAGATGCTCGAGCCACGTGGCGGTGCGCTGCAGCCTTTCGGCCGTGCGCACGTAGAACATCAGGAAGCGGTCGATGAAGCGGACGAGCGTGGCCTCATCGAGGCCCGTCGCGAGCAGGTCGGCGTGACGCGGCTTCATGCCGCCGTTGCCGCCCACGTACAGGTTCCAGCCGTTCTCGGTTGCGATGACGCCAACGTCCTTGCTCTGCGCTTCCGCGCATTCGCGCGTGCAGCCGGACACGGCGAGCTTGATCTTGTGCGGCGCGCGCAGGCCCTTGTAACGATCCTCGAGCCGGATCGCGAGACCCACGCTGTCCTGCACGCCGTAGCGGCACCACGTCGAGCCGACGCACGATTTGACCGTGCGCAGCGCCTTTCCGTATGCGTGGCCGGACTCGAAACCGGCAGCGATCAGCTCCTCCCAGATGAGCGGGAGCTGATGCAGATGCGCGCCGAGAAGATCGATGCGCTGTCCGCCGGTGATCTTCGTGTACAGCCTGTACTTGCGCGCGACCTCGCCGATCGCGATCAGCTTTTCCGGCGTGATCTCTCCGCCCGGAACGCGCGGCACCACCGAATACGTGCCGTCTTTCTGCATGTTGGCCAGGTAGCGGTCGTTGGTGTCCTGCAGCGGGGTGCGATCCGGCGACAGCACGAACTCGTTCCAGCACGACGCGAGGATCGACGCGACGGCGGGTTTGCAGATGTCGCAGCCGCGGCCGCGGCCGTGCTTCGCAATCAGCGTGTCGAAGTCGCGGATGTTGCCGCTGCGCACGAGATGGAAGACCTGCTGGCGCGAGAACGGGATGTGCTCGCAAAGCCTGCGATCGATCGCGACGCCGCGCCTGGCCATCTCGGCGTTGAGGATCTGCGTGACCAGCGACGTGCATCCGCCGCACGAGGTTCCGGCCTTGGTCGCCGATTTGACGGCGCCGAGGGTCGAGCAGCCGCCCGAGATCGCTGCGCAGATCGCGCCTTTGCTCACGTTGTTGCACGAGCAGATCTGCGCCGCGTCGGGCAGCTCGGCCTTCGATGCAGCAGGAGCGCCGTCGCGCGCCGGCACGATCAGCGCTTCCGGCCCGTCCGGGATCGCGCTTCCGCTCTGGACGAGGTGCAGCAGCGAGCCGTAATCGTCGGTATCGCCGACGAGGATCGCTCCGAGCAGGCGGCTGCCGTCTTCGCTGACGACGATCTTCTTGTACGAATCGCTTCTGCCGTCGACGAACGACCAGCAGCGCGCTCCGGGAGTCGCAGCGTGTGCGTCGCCGAGCGACGCGACTCCGACGCCGAGCAGCTTGAGCTTGGTGCTCATGTCGGCGCCCGCGAACTCCGCATCATCCTCGCCCGTTGCGCTTTGGTGGTTGCGGCGGCCGATGTCGGCGGCTGCCACGCGGGCCATCTCGTAGCCGGGTGCGACCAGGCCGAACGTCTTTCCTTGCCAGACGGCGCATTCGCCGATCGCATAGATCGCCGGATCGCTCGTCCGGCAGCGGCCGTCGATCGCGATTCCGCCGCGGGCGCCGACCTCGAGACCGCATGCGCGGGCGAGCTCGTCGCGAGGGCGAATGCCGGCCGACCAGACCACTACGTCGACGTCGAGCGCGCTCCCGCCGGCGAACTGCATCCGGTGCGGATGCGTGTCGCTGCCGGCAATTTCGAGGGTGTTCTTCCCGGTGTGGACCGTGACGCCGAGGCTCTCGATCTTGCGCCGCAGCAGGCTTCCGCCCGCGTCGTCGACCTGGACGGCCATCAGGCGCGGAGCGAATTCGACGACGTGGGTTTCGAGGCCGAGATCGTGAAGCGCCTTGGCCGCTTCGAGCCCGAGCAGGCCGCCACCGACTACCGCACCGCGTGCTGCGCGCTCATTCGCCGACGCCCTCGCAGCACATGCGGCATTGCGGATGGCCTCGAGGTCTTCGATCGTGCGGTAGACGAAGCAGCCTTCGCGGTCGCGGCCCGGCACCGGCGGAACGAACGGAGCCGAGCCGGTCGCGAGCACGAGCACGGCCCACGCGACTTCGCGGCCGGCGGCCGTGCGCACGACGCTCGCGTCGCGGTCGATCGAGACGACCCGGTCGTCGAGCTCGAGCGTGATCGCGTGCTTTTCGAAGAACCCCGGCTCGACCATCGAGAGGTCGCCCGCGGTCTTTCCGGAAAACAGCGACGTCAGCTGCACGCGATCGTATGCGGCGCGCGGCTCTTCGGTGAAGACGGAAATCGCGAGGCCGGGCGCTGCCGCGACGATGGTTTCGAGAAACCGCTGGCCCACCATGCCGTTGCCTACGACGACGAGTCCGGCAGTGCTTCGCGTTTCCATCCAATGATTCCTCGACCCAAAAAAAACGCTGCCGACAAGGCGGACCATCCTTTCGGATGGATCCGGTTGTCGGCAGCGCTGCCCTTCGGACCCCACACTAGGCCCGTTCCATTCGTGCCGGCGGAGATGAACCGGCACTCGGCGGCTGTAACTGCAACGCACGTGCCACGACTGCCGCGTCAGGCAGCTCGCAAAAACACCGTTGGAAACGCTCGAATTGCGAAATCCGCGGCTTGGGGAAGACGAGACGAGATGCACAAGCGTCGAGCATCGCGTCGCATCTGCACGCAATTCGGGCATCGCCCGGGCTCTTCAGACCCGTCCGTCAGCCATCACGCCGGTATCGGTCCCGGGTGCGAACCGCGTGCGAATTGTCGCTCGCGATGCCTCGCGGCGCCCATCGATAGGCCGGCGCACGGCCGATGGCATGGACGTTGCTCAGCACCCGGCGAGGCCTGTTTTGTATTTCCGCTGCACAGATCCGCACGAGACCGGATGACCGAGCCGTCGCTGCGCATTCTCGTCGTGGATCCCGACAGCATCCGGGCATCCATCGTCGAGGACGGTCTGCGCGAGGCGGGCTACGAGAACGTCACGATCATCCGTGAGATGGACAACCTCCTGCGACGCATCGTCGACGTCGATCCGGAGGTCATCTTCATCGATCTCGAAAACCCCAACCGCGACGTGCTCGAACAGATGTTCCAGGTCTCGCGCTGCGTCCACCGCCCGATCGCGATGTTCGTCGACGAATCCGACAGCGGCATGATCGAGGCCGCCGTCGACGCCGGCGTCGGTGCGTACGTCGTCGACGGGCTGCGCAAGGAAAGGATCCGCTCGATTCTCGACACGGCGGTCAGCCGCTTCAATGCATTCAGCAAGCTTCGTGACGAGCTCGACCGCACGCGCCAGGCGCTCGAGGAACGCAAGCTCGTCGAGCGCGCCAAGGGAATCCTCATGAAAGCACGCGGCGTCGACGAGGCCGGCGCCTACGAGCTCATGCGCAAGGCCGCGATGAACGAAAACCGCCGGATTCCGGACGTGGCCCAGAGCGTCGTTACCGCGTCGAGGCTGCTGCGATGAGCGATCTCATGCCGGTGACGGTCGGCTTCATCCCGCTCGTCGACTGCGCGTTCCTCGCGGTCGCGCGCGAGAAAGGATTCGCTGCGGCCGAGGGAATCGACCTGACGCTGGTGCGGGAATCGTCGTGGGCGAGCATCCGCGACCGCCTGATCGTCGGCCATTTCGACGCCGCGCACCTGCTCGGTCCGATGACGGTGGCCTCCACGCTCGGGATTCGCCACGTCGCAGTTCCAATGATCGCGCCGTTCGCGCTCGGCCTCGGCGGCAACGCGGTCACGTTCTCGACGGCGCTGCGCGATGCGGTGTACAGAGAAGGCGCGCCGTCGGGCCTGCCGCCTCGCACGTCCGATGGATGGCGCCGCCGCGCGCTCGACGTCGGCGAGGCGCTGCGGCGCGTAGTCCGCCAGCGCGGCGCGCTCGGGCTCGAACCGCTCACGTTCGCCGTGGTTTTTCCGTTCTCGTGCCACAACTACACGCTTCGCTACTGGCTCGCCGCGGTCGGAATCGACCCCGATCGCGATGTCCGCATCGTCGTCATTCCGCCGCCGCTGCTCGCCGACTCGATGCGCGCCGGTTATGTGGACGGCTTCTGCGCCGGTGAGCCGTGGAACAGCGCCGCGGTGGCCGGCGGAGTCGGCAGCATCGAGTTTCCGACCACGGCGATCTGGCGTCAGTGCCCGGACAAGGTTCTCGGCTGCCGTTTCGACTGGGCAGAGCGTCGCACCGACGACCTCTTCGCGTTGATGCGAAGCCTCTACCGCGCTGCGGTCTGGTGCGACGAAGCCGGCAACCACGCCGAGCTGGCGCGCATCCTCGCCGAACCGAGCTATGTCGGCGCCGCGCCGGAGATGATCGAGCCGGCACTTTCCGGCGTCTTCACGCTTTCGGAGGCCATGCCCGTCGCCAAAGTCGACGACTTCCATATCTCGCTGCGCAACGCTGCGACGTTTCCGTGGACCAGTCATGCGCTCTGGTTTTATTCGCAGATGGTGCGCTGGGGACAGACGGTGTGGTCGGAAGCGGGCCTCGCACGCTCGGTCAGGACGTACCGTCCCGATCTGTACCGTCGTGCGCTCGCATCGGTTGATGTCGACATCCCTGCAACCGACTCGAAGATCGAAGGCGCAAGCAACTCGGAGATCGAGCTTCCTTCCTCCAGGGGCAGGCTTCGAATCGCTCCATGTGGTTTCCTCGACGATCGCATCTTCGATCCATCGGACGTTCGCGCATACGTCGATGGCTTCGAAGGCGACGAGCCGATCTGATTCGTCGCTCGCGCTGCACGGATTTCATGCAATGCCACGACTCGGGTGCACGGCGCGTGTGCACGCGCGGAAGTCAGCGTTGCCGCGTCGCGGCGTAAGTGTGCGCCACTCCTCATTCCACACACTTGCTGCACACCTTCCGATTCGATGGCACATGGGTTGCACTGTGCCGGCCAGGCCGACCGCGGACTGCGCGTGCTGCGCAAACCGCATGGACGGCCACGCGATCCCAACAGCGGGATCGCACGGCAGCGACGCCGACTCTCGCGCGCGACATCCTGGTTGTCGCCGCACGCGAAGGTCGGCGTCTTTTTTTTGGTGCACAGCCGGAGGCGAATGTGAGCGGACAGGTCGATATGAAGATTCTGATGCCGGTCGTGACCCACCATGAGGACGAGGAGGACGCCGAGATAGTGCCTGCTCCGCCCGCGCCTTTGCCGAGCGGCAGGCTTTCGCGTGCTCTGTCGATCGATTCGCTGCTTCGAGGCCTGACGATGGCAGGGCTCGGATTCGTCGTGCCGATGGTAAAGCTGCTGCGCGGCGAGGATCCGCGCGAACAGCTTCGCGAGCTCTGGCAGCTGGTCGGCGTGCCGCTGGTCGCCATCGGCGTTTTCCTGCTGCTGTGGAGCCGCTTGTCGGCTGGAGTCCAGACCAGCCTCGGGCAGATTCCCGGACCGGCTGCGGTTGCGCACCAGGCAGTCGTGTTGTGGGACGCGCACAAGGCCGGAAGAGCCGAAGCGGCCGCATTCTACGAGCACCAGGCGGTTCGCAATGCGGAAAAACTTGCCGCGGACCCCAAAGCCGAGGTCGTGGTCCGCAAGTACACCGGCCGGCCGACGTTCATCGACCAGATCTTTACCAGCCTGAAGACCGTGTTCGTCGGCTTCCTGCTGGCATCGATCGTCGCGATTCCGCTTGGCGTCGTCTGCGGGCTCAGCCCGACGATGAACGCCGCGTTCAACCCGCTGATCCAGCTGTTCAAGCCTGTCTCGCCGCTGGCGTGGCTGCCGATCGTCACGATGGTGGTCAGCGCCGTCTATGTGAGCGACAACCCGGCCTTCGAGAAATCATTCCTGAATTCGGCGATCACCGTGACGCTGTGCTCATTGTGGCCCACGGTGATCAACACGTCGCTCGGCGTCGCATCGATCGACCGCGACCTCATCAACGTGGCGCGCACGCTGCAGCTCGACTGGCGCACGCGGCTGTTCAAGCTCGTGCTGCCGTCGTCGCTGCCGCTGATCTTCACCGGCCTTCGCCTCTCGCTCGGCGTCGGCTGGATGGTCCTCATCGCCGCCGAGATGCTCGCGCAGAATCCGGGGCTCGGGAAGTTCGTCTGGGACGAATTCCAGAACGGCAGCTCGGATTCTCTGGCGCGCATCATGGTTGCCGTGCTGGCGATCGGCAGCATCGGCTTTCTGCTCGACCGCGTGATGATGACGATCCAGGGCCTGTTCAGCTACGAGAGGCGCTGAGCGATGGCACTGCTCGAGCTCGACGGCATCGCAAAGACCTACGTGCGCGGTTCGGTAACGACCGAGGTCCTCGCGGACATCCACCTTTCGATCGAAGACGGGGAGTTCCTGGCGATCGTCGGATTCTCCGGCAGCGGCAAGACCACGCTGATTTCGATGCTGGCCGGGCTGCTCGCGCCCGACGCGGGCGAAATCCGGCTGCGGGGAAGCAAGATCACCGGTGCAGGCCCGGATCGAGGCGTCGTCTTCCAGAGCTACTCGCTGTTTCCGTGGCTCACGGTGACCGGCAACGTTGCGCTCGCGGTCGATGCATGTTCGCCGGATCTTTCGCGCGGCGAGCGCGCGGCCGAGGTTCGCAAGTACGTCGAGCTGGTCGGGCTCGCGCACGCGTGCGACCGCCATCCGGCCGAGCTTTCGGGCGGCATGCGGCAACGTGTCGCGCTCGCCCGCGCGCTCGCCACGAGGCCGCAGATCCTGCTGCTCGACGAGCCGCTGTCGGCGCTCGACGCGCTGACGCGTGCCAACATGCAGGACGAGCTCGAACACATCCGCCGGCACCAGAAGCGCACGATTGTGCTCGTGACCAACGACGTCGACGAAGCGCTGCTGCTCGCGGACCGCATCGTCCCGCTGACGCCGGGGCCGGGTGCGACGCTCGGGCCGGAATTTCGCGTCGACATTGCGCGCCCGCGCGATCGCCGCGCCGTCAACCACGATCCGGCTTATCGAAAGCTTCGCGGCGAGATCACCGAATACCTGCTCGACCTCGCCGCTTCGCGCGCGGTGCCGCTGGACGATCAGCGCGAGGCTCCGACCGCCGTCCCGAAAAACCTGAGCAAGGTGAAGAGGCCCGCGCGGATGGTAACGACGAAGGATCTCTCGCCGCCGCGGCTTCCGTCGGAAGATGCCGGCGAACCTCTGCCGGCGGTGCTTCGCAATCTCGGCCGCAGCCACGTCCACGACAGCCGGCGGTTCGTCGAGTTCTCGCAGGTCACCAAGACCTATCCGACCAGGGACGGTCTGCTCACGGTCGTCGACCGGATCGATCTCGATGTCGCCAAAGGCGAGTTCATTTCGCTGATCGGACATTCGGGCTGCGGAAAGTCGACGCTGCTGTCGATGGCCGCCGGCCTTACCGACGTGACCGGCGGCGGAATCATCCTCGACGGCCGCGAGGTCGAGGCTGCCGGTCCGGATCGCGGAGTCGTCTTCCAGGCGCCGAACCTTCTTCCGTGGCTGACGTCGCGCGAGAACGTCGCGATCGGAGTAGATCGCGTCTATCCGCACGTTGCCGCTGCCGAGCGCCGCGACATCACCGAATATTATCTGTCGCGGGTAGGGCTGGCCGACGCGATGGATCGCAAGCCCGGCGAGCTTTCGAACGGAATGAAACAGCGTGTCGGTCTTGCGCGCGCGTTCGCATTATCTCCGAAGCTGCTGCTGCTCGACGAGCCGTTCGGCATGCTCGATGCGCTCACGCGCTGGGAGCTCCAGGAGCTGCTGATGGAGATCTGGACGCGCACGCGCGTGACGGCGATCTGCGTGACGCACGACATCGACGAGGCGATCCTGCTTGCCGACCGCGTGGTGATGATGACGAACGGTCCGCGTGCACAGATCGGAAAGATCATGGCCGTCGATCTTCCGAGGCCGCGAAGCCGCAAGACCGTCCTCGACCATCCCCGCTACTACGAGTATCGAGAAGAGCTCCTCACCTTCCTCGAGGAGTGTGTGCACAGCAGCGCTGCAGACGCGGCGTAATCAGGTTACGAAACCAGGGACACCCGAAGGCCGTTTACGGAGGACACGTCATGTCTGAAAAAAGGGGAATGAGCCGCGCGTTTGCGGCGCTTGCGATCGCACTGCCGCTTTCTGCAGGGATTGCCGCTGCCGCCGGGGAAACCCCGGCGGCGGCCGACGCACCGCACTCGGCGCTGTCGAAACTGAAGATTTCCGGTGCGTGGAGATTTCGTAACGAAGTCTGGGATTTCTTCGAGCCGTCGGGTGTTGCTGGGGCGAACAACACGTACGACTTCGTCGGCAGCGACCTGCGGCTTGCCGCGACCTGGACCGACGACTGGTTCGATGCGCTCGTCGAAGGGCAGGGCGTGTTCCTCGGGAATCTTCCCGATCATGCGACCGGCGGCCCCACGGAAGGACCGCTCGGACTCGGCGCGCTCTACCGCGCGAACAACGGCGACAACGAAAACGAAGGCGACGTGTATCTTCGCCAGGGTGCGCTCAAGCTGAAGAAGCTCGGCGTTCCGGGCCTGTGGGTCCGGGGCGGGCGCCTGTCGCTGTCCGAAGGCAAGGAGGCGATCTCTGCAGAGCCCACGCTCGCATGGCTTGCGAACATGCGCATCGCGGAGCGACTGATCGGCCCGTTCGATTTCACGTATGCCGGGCGCTCGTTCGATTCCGCGCAGGTCTCGTGGACGCACGATGCGTACAATGTGACCGCGTTCGGCGGCAAGCCGACGCAGGGTGGAGTGGCCATCGACGGAATGGACGAGATCGACGATATCGCCGTCGGCTATGCGTCGGTCAACCTTACGAGCCCGTCGTACGCGAAGAACACGGCGGCGCGCCTGTTCTACATCTACTACGAGGACGACCGGCCGGTCGACAACAAGCCGCTCGTGATGCTCGACAACCGGCCGCTTGCGATCCGGCAAGCCGACGTGAGCAACATCAGTATTCATACGATCGGCGGAGACGTGCTCCAGGTGGTGCCGACTCCGATCGGTCCCGTCGATCTGCTCGGATGGTTTGCCTACCAGGGCGGCGACTGGGGTTCGCTCGATCACAGCGCGTGGGCGTTCGCATTCGAGGCGGGTCTCCAGCCGTCGAAGCTCCCGTGGAAACCGTGGCTGCGCGCCGGCTTCGACATGGGCTCCGGCGACAACAACAACACCGACGGCGATCACGAAACGTTCTTCCAGATCCTGCCGACCGCGCGCGTCTATTCGTGGTCGACGTTCTACAACCTGATGAACAGCGAGGACGCTTTCGTGCAGGTCATCCTGCGGCCGAAAGCCGGCCTCGTGTGGCGAACCGATCTTCACGTCGTGAGGCTCAGCGACGATGACGATCTGTGGTACTTCGGCGGCGGCGCGGCACGCGAGCACAAGCAGCCGGGATTCGGTTTCGGCGGGCGCCCGTCGGACGGAAAGGACTCGCTGATGGAAGTTCTCGAGACGCAGGTCTCGTACAACTGGAACGATTACGTGGCGACGACGTTCTACTACGGCCACATGTTCGGCGAAGACGTCGTCGAGTCCGACTTCAGCGGGAAGTCGGCGAACTACGCGTTCATGGAGTTCACGCTGAAGCTGCCGCCGATGGGTCCGAACTAGCCGCCGGCGCCGCAACGCGCGGAAGCGCTTGCGGCTTCCTCCGAAGCGAATAGTTTTTCCACGCTTCGCACGGAGGGATACTCATGGGACGGATACAGAGATGGAACGTAGTTGCGCTGGCGGCCGGTGTCTTGCTGACCGCTTCGACTTCCGCCATGGCAGCGGCGGCGTGCGGTGACGTCAATGCCAACGGCACCGTGACGTCGTCCGATGCACTGGCGGTGCTCAAGGAGGCCGTCGGCCAGCCGGTGAATCTGCAGTGCGGGGCTCCGGCGCAGCCGCTCAAAACCGGCGACACGATCAATCGCGGGTCGCGTTCCGACGGGTTTCTGGAGACCGGCGTCGCCCGATCGTTCCTCGACAACGGCGACGGCACGATCACCGACGACGCGACCGGGCTGACATGGGAGAAGAAGGACAACGCCGGCGGCATTCACGACCGCGACAACGAATACACGTGGTCGACCGGAAATGGCGAGATCAACGGCACGATCGTGTCGGACTTTCTCGCCGGCCTGAATGCATCCGGCGGATTCGCAGGACACACGGACTGGCGCATTCCGAATCGTTTCGAGCTCGAAACGCTGCTCAACGCCGGCGAAGAGGTACCGTCGACGTGGCCGGTGTTCGCAACCACCTGCAACGGCGGCTGCACGATTCATACCTGCAGCTGCACGCTGTCGGGATACTACTGGACGTCGACGACGTTCCAGAGCGACACGAGCGGCGCGTGGGCCATCCGTTTCAACGACGGCGGAGTGAACGCGATCCTGAAGACCACGACGCTTCACGCGCGCGCGGTGCGCGGCGGGCTGTGACGCGACATCGCGGGATTACGGAACGATTGTCACAGCGGTTACCGCAATCTCGGCCGTGATTCCGACAGCATCGGTATCGGTCGCGTCGTCAACCACGACCGGAAAATCCTCCGGTACCGGTGCGTCGGAAGCTCGGAAAATACACCGCGCGAGATCGATTGGCGCGGCAATCGGGCCCAGTGAGATCATTCCGAGTTTCAACGTGCGGATCGCTTCGACATCGTTCGGAGCGAACAGCGCGCCGCTGACAAGGCTGGTGCAAGCGGCTCCCGCTCCCGTACCCACGAACCCGCCCGGGACAGCGGAGTAGTCCGTGTGGAACTGCAGCGCGCCGGCACCCGCACTTGCCGAGGTCAGGCGGAAAAGCACGCTGTAGTCCCGGTCGGGTTCGTGCGTGTCCGTCGGACCTTCGGTGGTCGAAGGCGGGATCGTCGACGGAATGGTCGTCGTCCCCACGATCTCGTGGCAGTCGATGTTCGAGACGACGACGTCCGGCAGCGGCGTGACCGGAACGAGCACTGTAGTCGACGCTTCCGTGACGGTGATGGCGAAGTCGGACGCGACCGGCGTCGTTCTTGCTGCGAACGCGCAGTCGGCGACGAGTATCGGGCCGGTAAATCCATCCAGGCTGATGACGCCGGCGGTCAACGTCTCCCGCCCGTCGTCATCGCTGTACTGCGACAGTGTGCCCACGAGCAGCGAGGTACACTCCACATCCTCACCAGAACCGGAAAACTCGCCGGGCGCGGCGCTGTAGTCGGTGTCGAACACCAGCGAGCCGAGTGTGACATCGTCCGTCAGGCGGAAGTAAACGTGGCACGCGAGAGCGCCTCCGAGCGTGCTCGACGTGGTCGAAGACGATGTGGACGTGATCGCAACCGAAGTCGACGTGATCGCAACCGAAGTCGACGTGGTGGTGGTCGGCAGGGCGCAGACCGGAAGGCGCCGGCAGTACGGCTCCTCGCAATCGATCAGGCCGTTCTCGTCGTCGTCGAACCCGTTATAGCAATTTCGTTCGGGCGGCAGGCCTGATCCGTCGTTGCAGCCGGTCACCAGGACCGCGAGCGTAAGAGTCGCAGCGGTCAATCCGATCCGGCGAGACCTTGTCGTCATTCGATAGCCTCTGCCGGTCGGGCCGAGACAGTACAAGGGCCGAAGGCATTCTCGCACAGGTTCGCGCGCGGGCGCTAGGGCCGGCCGTCGCCGAGCTCGCTGCGGCTTGACGACGTCGTCGCGCGCTCTTGACGATCGTCGTCGCGCGCTCGCTTCGCCTTGACGATCGCTGTCGCGCCGCCTATCGAGTCGCCATGACTGCTGCCGAGTTTGAAGCCGCGGGGCTGTACGACCCCAGGTCACCGAAAGCGGCGCAGCGCCTCGAGCTGCTCGAATGGCTCGATGCGCGCGGAATCACGCTCGACCAGATGAAGCACGCGAACGCGATCGGTCAGTTGCAGTTCGTCGCATCGATGTCGTTCATTCGGCCCGGCCCGTACCTGACCCAGCAGGAGCTTGCCGACCGGCTGGGATCGACGATGGAGCAGGTCGACGAGTTTCGGACTGCATTCGGACTTCCTCCGGTCGCTTCGGATGCGCCGTGGTGCAACGAGGCCGAGGCAAAAATGTTCGCCGCAGTCGGCGGCGGTCTCGGACTGTTCGGAAGCTCCGGCATGCTTCGGCTTTCGCGCGTCATCGGCTCGTCGGTCGCACGCATCGCCGAGGCGATGGCTACGACCAATCACGAGCGCATGCGTGCGATTGTCGGCAGCGGCGCGTCGGAGCTCGAGATCGCGAAGGCCAATCTCCGCGCCAGTCAGACCTCCGATGCTCCGGCGCTCATCACCCATGGGTTGCTGCCGCTTCACCTGCAGCTCGCGTCGATTCGGCTTCGCGAGCGCCGCCGCGAGTACGAGCAGCTTACCGTGCACGGCTGTGTCGGATTCGTCGATCTGGTCGGCTCGACGACCTTGTCGCGCAAAGTATCCGTAAGCGACCTCGCGTCGATCGTCGATCGATTCGAAGAAGTGGCCTACGAAGTCGCGACCAATCGCCGCGGACGCGTCATCAAGTTCATCGGTGACGAAGTCATGTTCGTGACCGGCGATGCAGCATCGGCATGCGACATCGCGCTGACGCTGATCGAGCGTTTCGCCGACGACGACGCGGTGACGCCGCGCGCGGGCCTTGCCGAAGGCGAGATGCTCGATCGCGGAGGCGACTACTACGGGCCGGTCGTGAACCTTGCCGCCAGGCTGGCCGAGCTTGCGGTACCGAACGAAGTTCTGCTCTCGGCCGATCTGGCCGATCAGGCGTCGAGCAAAGGGCTGCGGTGGGAATCCGCAGGACGGCGGATGCTGCGCGGATTCGACGAACCGGTTTCGCTGATCAGTGTCAGCCGCGCGTAGCCGGACCGGCTCTGTTCGCAACGAGCCCACGAACCGGCGGTGCCTGCGCCCGGCGAGTCGGCGAAGATTGCGCGATCAGCGTCGCACGCGCGCCGCGACCTGACGCAGCAGGCCCTCGGCAAGACCGACTCCGGGCGTGAGCGCCTTTGTCACTTCGGCCTCGCGCATGATCATCCGCAATACGATCGCGGCGATCACGATCACGTCCGCGCGATCCGGCCGCAGCTCGAGGCGTGTCTCGCGCTCGCCGGGCGTCATCTCGAGCAGCCGCTCGATCATCGAATCCAGATCCGAGAGCTTGACCTTGCCGATCTTGCTCTTGCCGAGAAGCGCGACGCGCAGTCGTCCGAGCGCGTTCGGATTGCCGCCGGTTGCGACGCAGACCTCGACCGGCTTCTTTTTGAGCTGCGCGCGGATCAGGTCGGCCGCGGCGCCCTGGAACGGTACGAGGAGCTCTTCGAGATCGCGTTCCGATTTTCCGGCGGCACGCATTTGCGAGAGCAGGCGAACACCGCCCATCGGAAGCGCAAGGCATCCGAGCGCAACGCCGTCACGCGCAACCGTGATCTCCACGCTGCCGCCGCCCATGTCGACGAGCAGCGACGTCTTCCCGAGCAGATCGACTTCTGCGGCCACGCCGGCGAAAACCAGATGAGCCTCTTCGAGACCGTCGATGATCTCGATCTGAATGCCGGTTGCCGCAAGAACGTGCGCGACCAGATCCTTGCCGTTGGCCGTATCGCGAGTCGCGCTGGTTGCGACGGCGCGGTAGTGCTCGATGCCGTTGGCGCGCATCAGTCCGGCGAAACGTTCGAACGCACCCGCAGCCGCGGCGAACGTAGCCTCCGAGAATTGCCCGTGTGTGAACGCATCGGCACCGAGGCGCACCGATTCGCGAATGTTCTCGAGCTCGCGGAATGCCCCGTTCGCTTCCACGCGGCCGATCGCGAAACGGATTCCGTTCGAGCCGGCGTCGATGGCGGCGACGAGAATGGGTTGCGGATCGCTGGTGGTCGTCATGGGAGCCCCTGAAGCTGCGACAGGGGATCATGCCCGTTTTCGCAACGGAAGTGAGCCGGTGCGAAACGGCGCTCAGGGGAGCCCGTGCGTGTTTCTCCTGCCTCGTCGAGTGGCGTAAGGTTCCCGACCATGTCGACAGCAACCGCCGAAACCTCCGTCCTTCCGATCGACTGGAACGAGATCACCGAGCACGCGACGAAGCTTCTCGGAGATTACATCCGCATCAATACGACGAATCCGCCGGGCGGCGAGGAAGCCGGCGCGGTGTTCCTGCGCGAGGCGCTCAAGCGCGAAGGGATCGAATCGAAATTCTACGACGCGGGCAGCGGCCGCGTGTCGATGTCCGCGCGCGTCCCGGCAACCGTCAATCGCGGCAACAAGCCGATCGTGCTGCTGTCGCATATCGACGTCGTGCCGGTGGAGCCCGAGCACTGGAAGATGGATCCGTTCTCGGGCGCTGTCGTCGAGAACGCGATCTGGGGACGCGGCGCGCTCGACATGAAAGGCATGGGGGTGATGGAGCTGCTGACGATGGTGCTCGCAAAGCGCCACGCCATCCCGCTCGATCGCGACCTGGTCTTCGTTGCCGTCGCCGACGAGGAAGAGGGCGGCATCTACGGCGTGCATCATCTGGCCGAGCATCACGCCGACATCCTCGAGTCCGACTACGTCTTCAACGAAGGCGCCTACGGGTTCTGCGAGTTCATGGGCCGTGAAGCGAAGATCGTCGGCATTGCGCCGAGCGAGAAGAGCCCGTGCTGGCTGAAGCTCAAGGCGAAGGGAATGCCGGGCCATGCGTCGGTGCCGCATTCGAAGAACGCGCTCGTCAAGCTCGTCAAGGCGCTCGCGCGCGTCGAAGCAGCCGAGCGGCGCATCGTGCTGACGCCCGCTGTCGAAGCGATGCTGCGTACTCTCGCGCAGAAAGGCTTTCTACCCGCCGATCTCGATCCTCGCGACGAAGGCGTCCTGACCATGCTGACGTCGATGGATGCGCACCTGTCGGCGATCACGCACGACACCTGCAGCATCACGAGCGTTCATGCCGGACAGAAGATCAACGTGATTCCCGCGGGAGCGGAAGCGACGGTGGATTGCCGCCTGCTGCCGACGACCGATCCGCTCGAATTCGTCGCCGAAATCCGGCGCGTCGTTGACGATCCGGACGTCGAGGTCGAGATCGTCTACCAGCACGACTCCGGCATGTCGTCGATGGATACGCCGGTCGTGAGCATCGCCGCGCAGGTCATCCGCGAGAAGCTCGGCGAGGATGCGTTCCTGATGCCGCAGCTTTCACCGGGGTTCACCGATTCGCATGCGTACCGTGCGGCCGGCGGGCAGGCGTATGGCTTTACGCCGGCGTTGCTCACGCGCGAGGAGCTTACGACGATCCACGGGCACAACGAGCGGATCAGCGTCGCGAACCTGCGGTTGGGGACGGAGGTTCTGTTCGAGGTCGTGCGGAGGCTTGCGTCGCACGGCTGAACGCCGTCTCGATCTGCCGAATCGCGTATACGAGTCAGGGGCAGCGGTAGCGCATCGCCACTCTCGCGGCGGGATCGAGTCCGCGTGCGGTTTCGTCCCGAATGACTTCGAGAAGCTCCGGCGACAGCTCCGCTGGCGGAATCTCCTCAAATCCCATCCGTGAGTAGAACGGCATGTTCCACGGCACCGACCGGAACGTCGTCAGCGTCAGTTCCTCGTAACCGCCCTTCACCGCCCATGCGCAGATCGTGCGGACGAGCGCCGCACCGATGCCGCGGCGACCGTGATCGGGATGAACGTCGATCTCGTTGAGATGCGGCATGCCGTCCGCGAGCATCTCGACGATCGCGAAGCCGACGGGAACGTCCTCTTCAAGCGCAACCCAGAGGCGACCTTGCGCCTGCGCTGCGTGAAGGGCGTCAGGATGCGTGCTCTCGGTGAGGATCGACTCGGGCGCATGACCAATGAGCAGCCGCGCGGCGGCAAGCTCGATCGCTGCAAAGCGACCGACATCCGAAGGTCGTGCGAGTTGGATCGTAAACATGCGCAGAGCAGAGCCGATTGTCCGCAACCTTCAACCGAGCGGAGGTCCTTCCTCGAAGTACGGCAGGTCGTCGGCAAGCTGGAGCCAGCCGAGTTTGTGGCTCATCCAGCTGTGCGCCATCGGCGGAAATCTCTCCGGGTCGTCGAGACTGCAGGTCGTCACGTCGAGCGCATTGACGTAGCTCGCCAGCACGTACGTCAGCGGCGTGCCGCAGCGTCCGCAGAACGTCCGCGTGACATTCGGCGACGAGTGAAACTCCACCGGTTTGCCGGAGGTGAATGAGAAACTTCCGGTACTGACGTGCAGCCACGGCACGACTGGTGCCGCCGAAGCCTTCCGGCAGGTGCGGCACAGGCATGTGCCGCTGCTCAGCGGATGGCCTTGAATACGATATCGGACGTCACCGCAGAGACATCCGCCTTCGACAGACTCACCCATGCGTCACCTCGCTGGCGTCGATCACCTCAATCTGACCAGTCATTCTCGGAACCCGATGCGACAAAGCCTGCTTGCCGGATGGATTCGAGAACATCGTCGGGCGACCGCCATGTGTAGAAGAACAACCTCGGGACTACCGTGCGCCGATTGTGATGAATCTCGAGGCCCCATGACAGGTAGCGTATCCTTACGAAGCGTTTGAGCGAGGTCACTTCGTTCGGCCGGAACGAGACCTCGCCGGTTTCGGCGCTGATCCGGAGCTCATTCGACGACGCAAAGAGCCGGGCGCGGCCCCATCTGGCAATGACGTGACTGCGC
Source organism: Candidatus Limnocylindrales bacterium (assembly GCA_035571835.1). Taxonomy (NCBI): domain Bacteria; kingdom Bacillati; phylum Chloroflexota; class Candidatus Limnocylindria; order Candidatus Limnocylindrales; species Candidatus Limnocylindrales bacterium. Next base: position 221,910 of record DATNBU010000045.1, read on the forward strand.
CCGCCGGCTGCGAGCCCTTTTTGCGATCGCTTCGAGATGGGGCAGCGTCATGATCTCCCGGCTATCGCGCGCCGCACACCGAGGCTTGCCCACACCAGCAGCGAAATGCCAGCCAGCGCGAACTTGACCGAAGCAAACGTGCCGGCTCGCATGCCGTATGTGGAAGTGTCGCCGCCCGACACGATCTGAATCAACGAATAGTTCTCGAGCGCGTCCGCGAGGCCTGCAACGATGGAGCCTGCAGCAACCAGTTCGACGAGCCGCCGGAGCCGCGGCTCGAGACTCACGGAAGTCAGCAGCAGACCGACGCACAGCACGCCGGCGTAGGCGAGCATGAACAGATAGTCGAGCCCGAGACTCAACATTGCGGACTCCCGACCTTTCGCGCCCCACTCTTCGAGTATCGCGGAGCACGATTCAGCAAAACCGCAGAACTCGAATGATACGATTCCGTGCGGGGAGTGCACCGTTCTCAGATCGACGTCGATTTTCCCCATCGCAATGGCTGTTGGTACAAACAGTGTTGTGAGGATCCAGAACGATTGCTTCAACGTCATGTGCAAGCCCGCTCCTTGTTGCTTATGTCTTCGACCGCTCCATGCGTATCGCGACGTTGCGCGAGACTGCTGCGGTGATCACCACGGCGAGTACGGTGATCGAGACCTGGATGATACCCCGCAACCAGTAGTCCGGAGTGTCAATCCACATGTCGTGCCCGATCGGAAGCCCCGTGAATGTTCCATACACGGTGACGAGAACGATGGGCGGTACGGCGAGCCACAGTCCGTTCGTCAAAGCCTCGCGTGCAGTACGGGACACAATGCCGGCGGCAACTATCGCGGCGAGAATCGGAAGAAGGTAAGCCAACCACCACACGATTGGTACGTGTCGCATTTCCGGAAGCCGAGGGATGATCCCCAGGCGATAGATCAACTCGGACGCCACCCAGGCGGAGATTCCGAGCGCCGCGAGTGTAAGAGATTTGCCAGAGTGTCTCATCGCCGAATCAGTTCATGCGAGGGGAGAGAAGAAAAACCGTTTCGTATCCGATGGCCGAGCTTCAGCATAGAGGCTGCACGGCGGAGCGGGCGCGACTCTTCGCGTCGCTTCCTCGGAATCAGCGTACCCGCTCCTCTACTGCTCCTCGCGACGCCAGCGTTCGAAGTCGCGGGCTCCATGAATGAACGCAAGAATCGTGATCCTGGTCTCGGCTACGCGATAGAGCAGCCGGTAGGCGTAGACGAAAGTTTCCCGAACCAAGGGGTCGTTAATTTCGGGAACGATCCGACCGCGCTCGCTCAACGTGGAGAGTGAACCTGCGGCCTCCAACGTCCGGTGGGCGATTGACTGCGCGCCGCTTGGCGAATCCTTTGCGACGTGTGCGAGTACTTCTTCCAGCTCACGTTGCGCGCTCTGCGACCAGACTACTGGCCTTGGCCGAGTTGCCATTTGCGGCGCAAGGCATCGGCCACTTCGGCGTGAGGAATGACCCGCCCCGCCTCCGCGTCCGCAAGGCCCGTCTCGACGGCCTGAATTACGTGCAAGTGATAGAGGACCTCTTCCAGCGTACAGTCTTCCGGAAGGCGGTCGAGAAGATCACGGACAGCCTGTTTCGTCTGCATTGTAGGTCTCACCTCAACAATACGAACTCTACTCCCAAACTCGCCCGGCGGTAAATGATATAGAGAGACTGACGTTGTGCTGAGTAGCCGGCCAGAAGACCACCTGTCCCGCTCCCACCGCCCGAATTGGCCCTTGCCGCCGGCCTTCAATCCTCCACAATGCCCCGTCGACCAGGAGGAACAGCGCATGTCCGAACTCAGATCCGCCGCCGCCACGCATCCTATGACCGACGTCGTCCGCGGCGCCATCGTCGGCGCACCGCTCGCGGCGCTTCTCGGCATGGAGCTCGTCGATGTCGAAGACGATGCGGTCCGCGTGCGCCTCCCGTTCCGCCCCGAAGTCACGACCATCGGCGACCTCGTCCATGGCGGCGCAATCTCCGCGCTCGTCGATGTCTCGGCAACGGCTGCAGCATGGACTCGCGCCGATCTCGCGCGCTCGCCGCGCGGCACGACGATCGGCTTCAGCCTGAACTTCCTGCAGGGCGCGGTCGCAACCGACCTCGTCGCGGCGGCCCGCATCATCCAGCGCGGCCGCTCGGTCCAGGTCTGCGAAGTCGACGTGCGAAACGCGGCGGGCGACGCGGTCGCGCGTGCGATGGTCACCTACAAGCTCGATCACAAAGCCGAGGTCCGCTCGGCAACCTGACGTCAGCCGGACAGAGTCGCCGCGTACTCTCGAATCGCATCGAGAAACGCATCGCCGAATCGCTCGAGCTTGACCTCGCCGACACCAGTGATCGCCGACAGCGCATCGCGCGACGTCGGCACGTCGCGCGCCATCTCGCGCAGCGTGACGTCGCCGAAGACGATATACGCCGGCACCGCCAGCTTGTCGGCGATCTCGCGCCGCAGCGTGCGCAGAATCTCGAACAGCGTCTCGTCGCAGACGATGTCGCCGGCGCGTCCCTTCGGCGTGCGCGGTGCGGACGCATCTCCCGAGCTTTTGCCGGCGCGCGTGCTTCGCTCCGGAAGCTGCGCAAGCATCACCTGGCTGCGCGAGCGAAGCACTTCGATGCCTTCTTCGGTGACGTCGACGGTCGGAAACTCGCCGGTCGACGAGCGCAGATAGCCGAGCCGCAGAAGCTCGCGCCCGATCGACTGCCATTCGCCGCGCGTGTGCTCTTTCCCGATGCCCCACGTCGTGAGCTTTTCGTGTCCCCAGCGGCGGATGCGCTCGGTGTCGCCGCCGGTCAGCACTTCCGCGTGATGCGCGAGGCCAAACGTCGCATCGCCGCGAAACCCGGCCACACGGGCGCGGATGACCGTGCTCAGGAACTTCTGCGCGGCAACTGTTCCGTCTCGCAACTCGCGCGGGACGAGGCAGTTGTCGCACGCACCGCAACCCTCGGCAGCGGACGGATCGCCGAAGTACGCGAGCAGGGAATGGCGGCGGCAAGACGTCGTCTCGGAGTACTCGATCATCTGCCGGAGCTGGCGCTCGGCGATGCGCCGTTGCGCCGGATCGGAGATGTCGTCGAGGAAACCGATCTGCTTGGCGGCGTCGGATGCGCGGAAGAGCAGCAGGCATTCGGCGGGAAGACCGTCGCGGCCGGCGCGGCCCGTCTCCTGATAGTAACCTTCGACGTTCTTCGGAAGGTCGTGGTGCACGACGAAGCGGACGTTCGGCTTGTGCACGCCCATGCCGAACGCAATCGTCGCGCAGATGACGCGTGCTTCGTCGCGAAGAAATGCTTCCTGGTTGCGCGAGCGCTGCTTGTCAGTGAGCCCCGCGTGATAGGGCCGTGCGGCGATCCCGTGACCCGACAGATGCTCGGCGAGCGACTCGCAGGTCTTGCGGCTCTGGCAGTAGACGATGCCGCTGTCGTGCGGACGCTCGCGAAGAAACGCGAGCACCTGCGCCGACGGCTTCTCCTTGTCGGCGACGCGGTACGTGAGGTTCGCGCGGTTGAAGCTCGCGACGAAGATCGCCGGATCGCGAAGCTTGAGCTGCGCGAGGATGTCCTCGCGGACGCGTTCGGTCGCCGTTGCAGTCAGTGCGAGAAACGGGACCTGCGGAAGCATCTTGCGAAGCTCGGCAAGACGCCGGTACTCGGGACGGAAATCGTGGCCCCACTCCGAGATGCAGTGCGCTTCGTCGACGGCCACGGCGCCGACGTTCCATTCGCGCAGGCGTTCAAAGAACGAGCCGGCAAACAGCCGTTCGGGCGCTACATAAAGCAGCCGCCAGCGGCCGGCGAACAGCTCGCGAAGCCGCGAGCGCGCTTCGGCTTCGTCGAGCGTCGAGTTGAGGAACGTTGCGGCGACGCCCATCGCTTCCAGCGAATCGACCTGGTCTTTCATCAGCGCGATGAGCGGAGAGATGACGATCGTCAGGCCGGGCCGCAGCAGGGCCGGAAGCTGGTAGCACAGCGACTTGCCGGCGCCGGTCGGAAGAAGCGCGAGGACGTCGCGTCCGGCGAGCGTCGCGGCGACGATCTCCTCCTGGAGCGGGCGGAATCTCTCGTAGCCGAAGACCTGCTTCAGCGCGTCATGAAGTCGTCCGGAGCCCTCGGCGACGATCTCCGGCGCGGCAGTCAGCATCGCGCGCAACTACCACGTTGACGGGGCAGCCGCGATGCCATCGAAGGAATGAATGGCGACGGCGCACCGCGCGATGTGCACAATTCTTCGGCCCGGACAGGTGCAGAAGTATTCCTGGCTCTTCGGCCAGCTGTTCCCGCAATGCGCAAAAGCTCAGGGGAGGGCGGCTCGTACTGGCATCGAAAGGGCCGCATAGTAGCTGCGAGCGGGAGATCCGCGACACGGAATGAACGTACTGTTCGTGCATGGCTTCGGGGGAGCAAAAGGGCGAGTGGAACGCGCCCTTGCGGACGCGGCGCGCGGCGGGCCGCACTACCTGCTGTCGGTTCGCTGGCCGAGCGGCGACCTGCGCGAGATGCGGGCGAGGGCCGTCGTCGAAGTGGCGAGGAAAGTCGCCGAGCACAAAAGCATCTCGAAAGGTCTGATGCAGGCGGCGATGTTCGGCAGCCAGCAGGCATCCGATGCGTGGGCGCAGGCCGTTGCGAACGTGCCGGCGGGCGCGGCCGAACTGGCCAAGGCACTCGAGATGTCGCACTCGACGGGCCGGCCTGTGTCGCTGATCGCGTTCAGTCTCGGGTGCCGCGTCGTTCTTTATGCGATGCGCGCCGGTGTGATTCCGCCGGGAAGCGTCGAGCGCGTTGTGTTTGCCGGGTCGGCCGCGCCGGCGTCGGCCTTCGATGTGCTGCCGCCGGTGATCGAAAGCGGGACCGGCGTCACGCACGTGTTCTCGCGACGCGATGCGATCCTCGACCGGCTTTATCCGCTCGGGAAAGACACGGCGCGGCCGTCCGGCCGCGAGCCGCTGGAAATCCCGGGGGTCGAGAACCTCGAGGTCGACGTCGGACATCGAAGTTATGCGTCGATCGCGGGAACGCTGTGGGGTCTTGCGCTGTCGCCTGGCAGCCGCCCGGTCATCTCGCTGTAGACCGGCGCGACCTTATCTCGCCACCCGCGAGATCATTGAAGAAATAAAAATGTACCTGTCCCCATTTTATTTTTCCTCGGTGTCTTCGGTGGCTTCGCGCACGGCTTGGCCGGTGTCGTGGGCGGCGTCGCGAGTGGCGTCGGCGGCGTCGTGCGCGCCTTCGCGGATGGCGTGGCCGGTTTCGTGGGCGGCATCGCGAGTGGCATCGGCTGCGTCGTGGGCACCCTCGCGGACGGCATGGCCGGTTTCGCGTGCGGCCTGGCGCGTTCGCTGGGCGGCGTGACGGGACTCGGCAGCGGCGCGGCGGGCAGCGCGCCTTGTCGCACGGGCTGCACGCCTTGCTTCTCGACGTGTTGCCCGGGCTGCGCGCCGTGCCGCCCGAGCGGTGCTGTCGACCGCATGCTCGGCGGTATCTGCGGCCGCGTGCCCGACGGCCCGTGCCGCGTCGCCTGTTGCGTGAGCGGCATCGCGCCACGGATGATCCGAACCTTGTGCTTCGGCAGAACCCGCCGGGCCGAATGGGAAAGTAATGGTCGCGGCCAGAACCGAGGCGGCCAGCGCCGGGCAGCGGCGGAGAATCGATCGGCTGGTCGTAGGGAAGCTCGTTGTGTTCATGCGACCGAGCTTAAACCCGCAGCCGTTCGCGAAAAAGGTGCGAGCGCACGCATTTCATTCGAGTTCGGCCCGCTGCGCAGGCAGGTTAGCCGCAATCGGAAGTCTACGAGGCGTCACGGCGCGTCGTAAGGTCCCTCAAACGTGGCACTCAAAGAGGAATTTGCGTCGTCGGGTGCATGGTTGTTCCGCTGGCGGAGCTACCTGCCGCTCGTGCTGCTGCCGCTGTTCGTCTACGGCCTCAGCGGCTTCGCGGAGAAAAGCGTCGACGAGAGCCTCGGCGAGCGCTTCGAAGTGTTCTGCATGCTGGTCTCGTTCGCGGGACTGCTCGTAAGAGCCGCGACCGTCGCGCAGACGCCGGCTCGCACCTCGGGCCGCAACACGCTCGAGCAGGTCGCCGACTCGATGAACACGACCGGCATGTATTCGATCGTCCGGCATCCGCTCTATCTCGGAAACTTCCTGATCTGGCTCGGCGTTGCGATGTTTACGCAGAGCATGCTCATCGTCCTCGTCTCGGTGCTCGCGTTCGCGCTCTACTACGAACGCATCATGTTCGCCGAAGAGAGGTTCCTGCGCTCGAAGTTCCGCGAGAAGTTCGACCGGTGGGCCGATCGCACGCCGGCGTTCCTGCCGGATCTGCGCCGCTGGAAGGCGTCGGCGATTCCGTTCTCGTGGAAGCTGGTGCTCCGGCGCGAGTACTCGGGCTTCTTCGCGATCGTCGTCACGTACACCGTGTTCCACGTGCTGCGCGGGTATTTCGAACGCGGATGGTTCCGGCTCGAGCCGGCGTGGGCGATGTTTCTGGCGTTCGGCGTCGCCGCTTACGTGGCGCTTCGCTCGGCAAAGAAACGCGAGCGGCGGGCGGCGGGAATGTCGCGGCTGTGATGCGGGCGGCTGCACCCGCATCGCGCTGATTCTACGGAGCGCCCTTCGCGCGCTCGACGGCAATCGTTCCGGGTTATCCTTGGGTGCGCACGCCCGACCAGTCATGCGCCTGTTCACCCGCGGCCGGTTTCACGTCGACGAGAAACCCCGTGAGATGCGCCATGCCGGAAACTTTCTCGATCCTCCCCGGCCCGTCCGGCGACAACAGGTTCACGTTCACGCCGCGCGTCTTGCTTGCCACGCTGAGACCGCTTGCAGCCTGATGTCCCCAGCCATGTGGCAGCGCTACGGTGCCCGGCATCAGCTCCGGAAGCAGCTTGATCGGGACGCGCACTGTCGCCGTGTCGGTCGTGACGTCGGCGAGCGCTCCTTCTGCAATACCGGCCGCGCGCGCGTCGTCCGGATGCATGTAAAGGTAGTTCGTCACGCGGTCGGCTTCGACGAATTCGTCGAGGTTGTGAGTCCACGAGTTGTGCGTGGTCACGGCGCGGCGGGTGATGAGCTTGAGCTTGCCGGCATTGGCGAGCTCTTTGTCGAAATCGGCTTCGAGCTTTGCGGCCTGCTCGACGAGCACTGGCGGCGCGAGGTCGACGCGGTGGTCGGAGGTGATCACGCGTTTTCCGAGGAACGTCTCGGCCTGATGATCCGGACGGATGCGGCCGTGCGGCTCGCGCATGAGCTTGTTGAAGCCGCCCTGCTTCGTACCGCGCAGGATGAGCGACAGGATCGCCTTCTGCGGAACGGAGGGTTGCTGCTGGCGGCGTCCTGCCGAATGCAGCTTCTTCGAAAGCTCGAGCGCGGCCTGCACCGGCTTCGAGCCGAACAGCGACACTCCGCTCGCACGCGCGAGGTCGACGTAGATGGTCGCTTCGTCGCGCTGCTCACCTTCCGGCTCCGCGACCCGGTCGGTCGCCTGCAGATACGGTTTCGACTGAAGCCCGAGCATCAGCGGAAAGATGAACGGAAGATCGGGACGCTGAAGCGGCGACGTGCACGGCAGGTTGTAATGCGCGAGCTCGCCGGTCTCGGTGCGGAAGATGTCGAGCGTGACCAGGAGCTCGAGCTTCTTGAATGCATCGCGAAGCCGGCCGCCGTTGGCCATCGTCAGCAGCGGGTTGCCGCCGGTCACGAACAGTGCGCGCACCTGGCCGTTGCCGGGCGTTTCGATCTCCTCTGCGAGAATTCCCCCGGGCAGAGCATCGTTGGTGGCGGTAAATCCGCCGACGCGCGACTTGTGATCGCTCAGCAGCGTTCCGGTCTTCTTGCCGAACGCGATGAAGTCGGTGACGCCCATGCCGACGAGCGTGCCGCCGCGACGGTCGAGATTGCCGGACACGGCGTTGATGCACTCCTGGATCCAGAACGCGAGCGAGCCGTTGCCGCCCATGTTGACGCCGGTCGACGAGTACATCGCTGCACCGTTAGCGTTGCGGTACGCGGCGACCATCTCGCGAAGCTTGTCGGCAGGAATCTGCGTGACTTCGGCGGTGCGCTCGGGCGTCCACGGCGCGCAGAGCTGTTCGAGCTCGCCCATGCCGCGCATGTGCTGCGCGACGCGGTCGCGGCTGACGCCGCCTGTCGCAATCAGCTCGCGCAGGAACGACAGGAAGTAGAACACGTCGGTACCCGGGCGGATGAATACGTGTTCGCCGGCCACTTTTGCGGTTTCGGTGCGCCGCGGATCGACGATGTAGATCTTCGCACCGCGCGCCTCGAGATCGCGCAGGCGCTTGATGGGATTGGAAACCTGAAGAAAGCTCCACTTCGAAATGGCCGGATTCGCTCCGGTGATGATCAGGCATTCGGTGTGGTCGAGGTCGGGGAACGGCTGCGTGAACGGAAAGCCGTACACCTGGCGGGACACGGCGAACTTGTTCGCACAGTCCTGCGTTGCCGACGAATACATGCTCTTGCTGCCGAGCCCCGTCATGAAGCCCTGCGCGAACGCGGGATGCAGTACGCCGAAACCGGCGGCGGTGCCCACGTACATGGCGATCGAGTTCGGCCCGGTGTCGCCGCGAATGGCCTTGACCTTCGCACCGATCTCGTAGTTCGCCTGCTCCCACGAGATGCGCTGCCAGCGGCTGCCGATGCGCTTCATCGGATACTTCAGCCGGTCGGGCGAGTCGTACATGCGGTGCTGCTTGAGCCCCTTCGCGCACGCGAAGCCGCCGGTGACGATGTGCGCGGTATCGGGACGGATGTCGGTGACCCGTCCGTCCTCGACATCCACTTCGAGGCCGCACAGCGCTTCGCAGATGCGGCAGAACGTCTGGCGGGTCTCCTTCATCGGGCTCCTTTGCGCGAAGTGTCAGCGCATGCCGTCGAGGAACGCGGCCTGGTCGGCAGAATCGAGGCGCCGGTAGTAGCACGTCTCGCGCGTGTGTCCGCGCGAATCCTTTGTGTGGCAGCATCCGGTGCGCGTCGGGCGCACGATGTACAGCAGCGAGTTCTGCTCGCAGTTGATGCGCACGTCGACGAGCTCGAGCACGTCGCCCGAGGTTTCACCCTTGCGCCACAGCTCGTTGCGAGACGTCGACCACAGCACTGCGCGGCGCGTCTTCAGGGTCTCGGCAAGCGCCAGGTCGTTGGCGTACGCGATGTACAGGACCTCTTTGGTATCGGCATGCTGAAGGACGACCGGCACGACGCGCTGCGGCTGCTCGCCCGCCGCGGCAATCTTGGCGAGCTTGTGAAAATCCAGCGCGACGGTCGTTCCCTCTTCGAGTGCCTCGAGATCCTTCGACATACATGCCTCCGGGCGCCGTCTTAGCGGGAAGGGCGGCCGGAGTCATCCGCGGCATGATCGATGCCAGGCGAGGGCAATCACTGTACGTGCCCGCGGGCGCTGTCTTATCGAAAGGCGCCGCCGGGCCGGCCGGTTCGCCTGGGAGAAGATCTCGACGCAACACGTCGAGCATCGAGATCCTCTGTCGTCGTCATCGGCCTTGTGGGCACCGCGTCGGCGCTCGCTGCTGCGCTGATTCGTCGCTCAGCAACTCCATTTCGCTGCGGACGGAACGGGACGAAGGCGCGTTCGCAATGGTCACAGTGGCGCATGAGTAGTAAGTAAGGCGGATGAGTGCCGCCTTCTCCCGAGCAATTGCGATGCCGGCAACGCTTCGGCTCGCCGCGGCAGACGCCGATTCGTACCCGGACTCCGATGCCGTCCGCGCTTACATGCTCGTGCAGACAAGGGCGATACTTCTGTCTCGCGCGAGCGCCGTGGTCTGGACGATCCTTGCGGCGATCGTAATCTTTTCGGCTGCCAAGGCGTGGTTCGAACCTGCGACCGGATATCTCTGGTACGGCCCCGCTCTCGCGCTCGCCCTGATACAGGTCGTGATGCTCGGCCTGCTTCGACAGCATGCGACAACCTCGCGGCTCGAAGGAGTCCTGCTTGCGGACACCTGCGCAGTGTGCGCGCTCATTGCGTGGCTTGGCATCGCTGCAGGGCGAACGACGGGCGCCGACTTCTTTCTCATTGGTCTGGCCATCAATACGGCTGCAATCGTGCCGTGGGGGCCGCGTTCTCAGGCATGGCTGGCTATGGGCGCGGCCGCAGCAATCGTCGGCAACGCCTATGTTGTCAACGGAGCACTGTTCGGTTCGCTGGATTTCCGAACCTTCGTTCCGGCCGTGGTGCTGATCGGCGCGTCGATCTACACGAGCTCGATGCTGGAGTCTGCGCGCCTGCGAAGTGCGCGCGCCGATCTGCTTCGTGAACGCGCCGAAGCAGAAACTCGCGAGCTCAATGCCACGCTCGAGCAACGCGTCGTCGATCGAACGGCCGAGCTGCGGGCGGCCAACCAGGAGCTCGAAGCATTCGCACATTCGGTATCGCACGATTTGCGCGCACCGCTGCGCGCGATGAACGGCCTGAGCCAGGCCCTGGTCGAAGACCACGCCGAGAGCCTGCACGAAGATGCCAGAGACTATCTGCAGCGGATCCGCGCGGAAGCGACTCGTCTCGGTGAGCTCATCGACGATCTGCTTCGGCTCTCGCGCGTGACGCGCACCGTCATGACGCGGTCCGACGTTGACTTGAGTGCGCTCGTGTCCGAGATCGCGGAGAGATTGCGGACTTCTCGACCGGACCGCGACGTAGTCTTCACGATCGCCGGCGGGCTGCATGAGCATTGCGATGGTCCGCTTGTCAGGGTGCTGCTCCAGAACGTTCTGGAGAATGCCTTCAAGTTCAGCCAGAAAACCCCGGTTGCCCGGATCGAATTCGGATGCGAGCAGCATGGTCGCGATCGGCGCTACTTCGTCAGGGATAACGGCGTCGGTTTCGAAATGAAGTTCGTCGACAAGGTCTTCGGCGCGTTCGAACGGCTGCACAGCTCCGCGGATTTCGAAGGCACCGGCATCGGGCTGGCAACGGCCGACCGGATCGTGCGACGGCACGGTGGAATGATTTCGGCCGAAGGAGAGCCGGGCAAGGGCGCGACGATTCGCTTTACCCTGTGTCCGGCGCGGGAAGATCTCTCATGACAGAACCTACCGTGCTTCTCGTCGAGGACGACCCCAATGACGAGCTGCTCACGATTCGGGCGCTCCGCAAGGAAAACATCGCGAATCACATCGTGGTCGTCCGCGACGGTCAGGAGGCACTCGATTATCTTTTCGCTACCGGGGCCTACGCCGGCCGCAACCTGGCCGTACTGCCGCACGTGATGCTTCTCGATCTCAAATTGCCCAAGGTCAATGGTCTCGAAGTTCTTGCGCGCGTGCGCGGTGACGATCGGCTGAGCACGCTTCCGGTCGTAATTCTCACATCGTCGGCGATGGATCGCGACATCGTCGAAGGTTATCGCCTCGGCGCCAACGGCTACGTTCAAAAACCGGTGGGTGCGGACGAGTTCCGCGACGCCGTGCAGAGACTCGGACTGTATTGGCTGCTGGTCAACAAAGTACCGGCAAGCTCGTGAAGCCGGCCTCGGCAGTCCGTCCGTCGAGCGCCGCCTCCAATATGCCGATCCCTTTAAGGCTGCTACTCATCGAGGACAACGAATTCGATGCGGTCCTCATCTCCAAGGAACTCGCGCGAAACGGGTATGACGTTACCTGGGAACGGGTCGATACGGCGCAGGCACTCGCCGCCGCGCTGGAACGCCCCTGGGACCTGATTACCTGCGACTGGATCATGCCGCGCTTCGGTGCGCCGGCCGCCCTGGAAATCCTGCGGCAGCATGGCGTGGACTCGCCGATCATCGTTCTTTCCGGAGAGGTCGGCGAAGAGATGGCCGTGACCGCCATGAAGGCCGGAGCACACGATTTCGTGGGGAAGAACAACCTCGCGCGACTGGTTCCGGCCCTTCAGCGCGAGCTGCAGGAAGTCGAGATCCGGCGCGCACGCAAGCGCGAGGAGGCACTGCGCGACGAAGAAATTCGCAGGCTGGCGTTCCAGCATCAGTCTGTCGAGAACGCGCTTCGTGACACCGAGGAGCTCTATCGGCTGACCACCGAGAGCTCACGCGATCTCGTCACGATCATCAACCTCCGCAACGAGATCCGTTTCATGAGCCCTTCGGTGTTCGCGCTGATGGGACGCAACGTGGAACAGGAGATGAATACCGCCGCTTTCGCCAACGTGCATCCCGACGACGTCGAGGAACTGATCGGACTGTGGGGTAAGGCTTTCACCGGCGAGACGGTCAGCTACTGCCACCGCGCACGTCATGAGGACGGAACCTGGAGGTGGCTCGAAGGCTGGGGCCGTCTCGTCGAGTTCCGCGGCGAGAAATGCGCGCTCGCCGTGTCGCGCGATGTAACCGAGCGCAAGCTCGCCGAAGAGGCCCTGCGTTTGAGCGAGGATCGCTACCGCGACCTCATCGAGAACGCCCACGATCTGATTTACGTGCACGACCTCCAGGGCAATTTCCTCTCCGTCAATCGGGCCGCCGAAATCGTCAGCGGATATTCGCGGGACGAGCTGCTGACGATGAACATCACCCAGATCGTCGCGCCGGAGCACATCGACCGCGGCCGCGAGATCCGGCGCTCGCAGATCGCCGGCGACGCGCCTTTCGAGTCAGAGATCGTGATCGTGACGAAAGACGGGCGGCGCGTAGCGCTCGAAGTCAGTCCGCGCCTGACCGAACGCGATGGTGTAAAGGCGCTGCAGGGCATCGCCCGCGACATCACCGACCGCAAGCGCGCGGAGGAACAGAGCCAGACCCATCTGCGCATGCTGCAGGGTATGGAGAAAATCGACCGCGTCATCCGCCTCGCCGACGACCCGGACGACATGATGGCCGATGTCCTCGACATGGTTCTGTCGCTCTTCCAATGCGACCGCGCGTGGCTCCTGCATCCGTGCGATCCGGATGCGGCCTCGTGGCGCGTTCCGATGGAGCGTTGCCGTCCTGAATATCCGGGAGCCTTTGATCGCGGGCACGAGATCCCGATGCTTCCGGAGGCGCGCGCGGCATTTCGGGCGGCGCTCGATTGCGACGGCCCGGTCGTTTTCGACCAGCACTCCGGGCGCGAGATGCCCGCGCAGACCGCGCTCGAATTTTCGATCCGCTCCCAGGTGTTCCTCGCGGTTCATCCGAGACGAGGAAAGCCATGGCTTTTCGGGCTGCACCAGTGCTCGTACGAACGCGCCTGGACGCCGGAAGAACTGACGCTCCTGACCGAAACGGGGCGGCGAATCGCCGACGGCCTGAGCAGCCTGATGTTTCTTCGCGAGCTCCGCAGCAGTGAGCAGCGCTACAGGGATCTGTTCGAGAACGCGCCCGACGTCATCTACCTGCACGACCTGTCGGGAAACTTTCTGAACATCAACCGGGCCGGAGAAAAGGTCACGGGTTATACCCGTGAAGAGCTGCTGTCGCTCAATCTCGTGCGCCTCGTCGCGCCCGAAGACTTCCCGCGCATGCGTGACCTGCTACGGGCGCAGATCTCCGGACAGGCGCCGGTGGTCGCAGAACTGGCGATCATCGCCAAGGATGGCCGCCGCGTGACACTCGAAGTCACGCCGCGACTGACGCATGTCGGCGAAGACCATGTCTGGGAAGGCATCGCGCACGACATCACCGACAGAAAAGCCGCCGAGGACCAGATCCGCGCGCTCAACGAGAGCCTCGAGCGTCGTGTCGCCGAGCGAACGAAGAACCTCGCCGCAATCAACCACGAGCTCGAGTCGTTCAGTGCATCGGTTTCGCACGACCTGCGGGGACCGCTTCGGATCATCAATGGTTTCAGCCGCGCGCTGGAAGACGAATTCGCGCGCGTGCTCGAAGAACGAGGCCTTCAATATCTTCATCGTATTCGCAGCTCGGCGACGCGCATGGGCCAGCTCATCGACGACTTGCTGGGACTGTCACGCGTCACTACCGGCAAGCTGCAGTGGGAATCGGTCGACCTCAGTGCGATCGCGCGCGCGGTCGCCATCGAGCTGCAAAAACCCCACCCCGAGCGGCGCATCGACTGGCGCATTGCGTCGGGACTGGTCGGGTGCGGCGACGCCGGTCTGCTTCGGGTCGCGCTCGAGAACCTGCTCGGCAATGCCTGGAAATACACGAGCAAGCACTCGAACGCGCGCATCGAGTTCGGCGTAATGCCGGGCGCCGAGTGCCTGGAACGCACGAGTGTCGATTCCGCTGTCGAGCCGGACGATCGCGTCTATTACATACGGGACGATGGTGCGGGCTTCGACATGAAGCTGGCAGACGAGCTGTTCAAGGCGTTCCGGCGGCTCCATTCCGAAGGGGAGTTCGAAGGCAGCGGAATCGGGCTCGCGACCGTCCAGCGGATCGTTCACTGCCATGGTGGTCGCATCTGGGCGGAAGCAGCTCCCGAGCAGGGAGCTTCGTTCTACTTCACCCTCGGCAAACCCGACACGGAGATCGAGTCTTAGCGCCGCGGACTCCTTGCTGGAGCCGCGGACGGCGCCGGCGGCGCGCTCGCGACAGCGGCCGCAATCGCGTCCGCCAGGCGGTCGATGCAGCGGTTGAGCGCTTCGACAATGCTTGCCGGATCGTTTCCAGCGGGCTCTTCGAACACCGACTCCGTGCCGGCGATCACCGCGCCGGTTGCGGCGACTTCGACGCTCCACCGCGCGTCGAGCACGGCGCGGCCGTCCGACGTCGCTTCGAAGCGCAGCACGTCGACGGGCACCTTGAAGTCCACGCGAGTGGTCGAGTACCACGGATAAGCCACCGCGTGCCCGGTGCCGATGCGCGAGCCGGTTCGATAAAGCAGCGCTCGCGAAAAGCTGTCCTTGACCGACTCCGCCCAGAACGCGTCCGGCACGTACTCCACGCTCCCGCCGGCGCCCATGCGAACGATGTTCTGCGTGTCGAGATAGCCCGGGAGCTTGACGGGGCCGAGACCGAAATGAATGTCGGAGCGGCCGCGGGACGTGACGGCGGATGTTCCGCTCGACGAAATGACGAAGTATCGCGAGCGATCGGGAGCGGCGCGCAGCAGCGAACAGCCGGCAGCGAGCATGGCGGCGGCGAGCGCTGCCGCGCGCAGAACCGTGTGATGTCCGGCGCGCAGTCTCGAAAAGGCGTCAATCACTGCTTCCTCACTTTCATGGCGTCGTTCACGGGGCAGCCTCCGGCGCCGGTGCTTCGCGGTTTCGCCTGCGTTCTCCCTTGCCTCGCAGCAGCGCGTCGGGCTGGCGTTCGAGCAGGGCCGCGAGGTCATGAACGGTCTTCGCGGTCACGGCCGCATCGCCGAGCGTCTTCTCGAGCGCGACGATGAGCGGCGAATCCGGCTGCAGCACCGCGCCGGCATTGACGGACGCCACGCGAAGATCGGCGAGCGTCGCGCGAAGCTGGGCAAGCGTCGGCTCGATTTCTTTCTTCAGCGGCTCGAGCGTGGCCCGCGTCGTGTCGGAGGTCTGCTTCAGGCTGGTCAATGTAGCATCCAATGTACCGAGAGTATCGTCGAGATGATCGATCGCGTCGTGCAGGCCCTGCGAGTCGAGCAGCGTCCTTGCCGACGTGGCCGCGGTCTTGATCTCCTCCACAAGCCCTTTGATGTCGATCTGCTGGAGGTCGGCGAAGAACTGCGCGGCCTTCGTGGTGGCCTGTTCGAACGGCGTGGGAAGCGTCGGGATCTCCGGGTACGGAGAATGGGTCTGGTCGCCGAGCCGGAGGCCGCGCGTTGCCGGAAACAGGTCGAGCTTCACGTACAGCACGCCGGTGACGAGACTCTCGCTGGAAAGCTGCGCGCGAAGGCCGCGCGCGACCAGGTCGGCGATCGTCGGCGGATCCGGCTTGACGAGCGAGCCCAGGTTCGAGGTCTTGTCGGCGTCGAGCTCGATCACCACCGGAACGTAGAATTTCTCGCGCGTGCCGGTAAGCGCAGCCATGTCGCCGATGCCGAGCAGGATGCTCGAGACGGTGCCGATCTGGACGCCTTTGAGCTTCACGTTGGCGCCGACCGAAAGGCCGCTGACGTCGCTTTCGAAATAGAGGATGTACTTGTAGCTCTCGCGGAAGAACCGACCCGAGCCGAAGATCGTCACTCCGACCAGCCCGAGCGCGACCGCACCGACGACGAACGCGCCGATCAGGGTCGGGCTACTTTTCTTGGACATGGCCTTGGTCCTCGTCTCCTGCGCTGCGATTGAGGAAGCGCCGTACTTTCGGATCCGGATGCGAATCGCGCAGCTCGCGTGGGTTTCCCTGGGCAATCATCGTTCGCGTGTCGATGTCGAGGAAGACGCTATTGTTACCGATTGTGAAGATGCTCGCGAGCTCGTGCGTGACGACCACTGCGGTCGACCCGAGGCTCGCCTGCAGCTCGAGGATCAGCTCGTCGAGCAGGCGCGAGCTGATCGGATCGAGTCCGGCCGACGGCTCGTCGAAGAACAGGATGTCGGGATCGAGCGCCATCGCACGCGCGAGGCCCGCCCGTTTCTGCATGCCGCCGCTGATCTGCGACGGATAATAGTCCTCGAAGCCGGCAAGGCCGACGAGCGAGAGCTTGAGCGCAGCGATCTCGCGGATCTGGGCCGGCTTGAGGTCGGTGAACTCGGCGAGCGGAAGCGCGACGTTTTCGGCGAGCGTCATCGAGCTCCACAGCCCGCCGCCCTGATAGAGCACGCCGAACGTGCGCAGCATCTGTTCGCGCTTCTCGGGTGACGCGTTCGTGAAGCTTTCGCTGCCGTAGAAGATCTCGCCTTTGGCGGGCTCGAGCAGGCCGATCATGTGGCGCAGCAGCGTGCTCTTTCCGCAACCGCTCGCGCCCATGATGATGAACACGTCGCCGCGCTGGACGGTGAAATTGATGTCGCGCATGACGACGAAGTCGCCGAACGCCATCGTGACATCCTGCACCGTGATGCGCGCATCCGGATCGACGGCGGGCGCGCCGCTGTTTCCCTGCTTCAGGGCGATCGCGGCCGCCGTCGCGGCGAGCTCTGCATCAGATGCCGAGGACATAGAACACCACTGCAAAGATTCCACACGCCGAGATGATCGCGACGATGCTGCTGACGACCGCCCTGGTCGTCGCTTCGCCAACGGCCGATGAGCTGCTTCCCGACTGGATTCCGCGCAGGCAGCCGAACAGCGCGACCAGCACCCCGTACACGGCGGCCTTGACGAGACCGCCGACGAGATCGTCGAGCGTAACCGCCCACTGCGTGTACTGATAATACGTGACCGGCGACAGCCCGAGGCCGACCACGCCGACCGCCGCTCCGCCCAGAATTCCGACCGCGTCCGAGTACAGGCACAGAAGCGGCATCATCAGCGCCAGCGCGATCATCCGCGGGATCACCAGGAATTCGAGCGGGGAGATGCCCATCGTCGAGAGTGCGTCGATTTCCTGGTTCACCTTCATGCTTCCGAGTGCGGCGGCGTACGCGGCCCCGGTGCGTCCCGCCATGACGATTGCGGTCATCATCGCGCCCATTTCGCGCACCATCGCGATGCCGACGAGATTGGCGACGTAGATCTCCGCACCGAACTGCTCGAGCTGTACGGCGCCGACGAACGCAAGGATCGTCCCGACGAGGAAACTGATCAGCGTAACGATCGGGAGCGCTTCGACGCCGGCCTCCTGCATGTGAACCGACAGGTCCGAGCGGCGAAACCTCGCCCGGCCGCGAATCACGCTGCCGAACGCGATCACGATGCTGCCGACGAACTCGAGCGCTTCGAGGGCATTGTGGCCTGTGCGCGTCGTCCACAGCCCGATGCGCGTGACGACGCTGGGCTGAACCTGCTGCGCGCGGGCACCTTCGCGTTCCGGAACGGTCTCGGCGAGCTTCAGCATGCTGCGCGCGCCGTCCGGCAGCCCCTGACGGTCGAGATGAACGCCGTGCTCTGCAAGCAGATGCGTGAACCGGATCAGGAAGACGAGAAGCCCCGAGTCCCAGCGCTCGACCGCCGAGGTGTCGAAACGGACCACTTTGTGACCGAGTGCAATGACCTGCCTGGCGGCATTTTCCGGCTCCGGCAGGTTCTCGCGGATCGACCAGACGCCGCTCAGGTTGACGACAGCCTCATCGTGGTCGCCGCTGACGACGATCGAGGACTTCGTGTCCTCCATATCGATGGGCTCGGCAGCCTCGCTCCGGGCGGCTTCGTTCGTCGCGCTGCGCAGGGCCATCCTCTACGGGATATCGGCCAGCGGACCGGCTGGCAAGCCTTGTGTGGCAATCGGGGGCGACCCTTCGGATTACGGTGATCCGTTCGAGTCGGCGGCGCGCGAAGCCATCGAGCCCGGGATTCGTGGAAGTTGGAGGACCGGGCGATCCCGGCTACCGTCGCCCGCATTGAGACAGGCTTTCACGACGATCGAAATCGGAACCCGCGAGCCGGGTTTGTTCGAAATCACGCACGAAGTTTCCGAGTGGGCTTCGGCGAGCGACATCGCCGACGGCCTGCTGACGATGTTCATCCGGCACACATCGGCGTCGCTCGTGATTCAGGAGAACGCCGATCCGGACGTGCTCACCGATCTCGATGCATTTCTTCGGCGGATCGTGCCGGAGGACACGCGGCTGTACCGGCATACCGCCGAAGGCGCCGATGACATGCCTGCGCATATCCGTTCGGCGCTGACGTCCACGCAGCTTTCCGTTCCGCTGCGCGGCGGCCGGCTCAGGCTCGGCACATGGCAGGGCATCTACGTGTTCGAGCATCGGCGCGGCCGCTTCCGCCGCAGCGTGGACCTTCACATCGTCGGCGACTGACCACCGAACAAATCGAGGACCACTCCGATTCCGGCCTTCCGGTCCGGCCGGTCAACCGTGACGTGCCGCGCGAAATGCTTCCATGTCGTGCGCCGGGGGCGGCATCGGGCGGATCGGCACGGGCTCCGGCATCACGACTCGCGCGCCCATCGACGGGGCCAGACGGTTGAGCGATTCCCTCAGGCACGCGAGTCCCTTGGTCATCGTCGGCCGAAACAGCATCCCGAAGATCGGATCGAGCAGCACCAGCGGTGCGAACAGATGGATGTCGGACGTCCACCGGATCCGCGAGCCGCCGCGAAACGGCGTCACGGTGACGCAATCGGTGACTTTCGTGATGAGACTGCGCCCCATGAACATCACACGGCGACCGGGCTCGTACACTTCGACGTGGTAGTCGAGCGTCGTGTTGACGCCCATCAGGCGCATCGTGACGCGGAATTCGGTTCCCAGCCCGACGGCACCCGGCGTGCACTGTTCGACCCGCGTGATGCTCGGATCCCAGGACGGAGCGTTGTTGAGGTCGCTCAGATACAGAAATGCGCCGGACGGCGGCGCATCGGTTACGATCCTTTCGTCGAAATTCATTCCGCGGAATGTACCTGAACCGAACCGCTCGTGTCCGATTTTCGGTCCCTCAAGCGGGCGCGATATTTAACGCGCGTCGCGTTTTTGCGCGAGCAAAATCCGCGCCGCCCGCACAGCCGCACGCCGAACGTGGCCGCGCGAGCGCAGGACGTCGACGTGATGGCCCAGGATTATGCTCGTGATTACGCAAAGTGATCGCGTGCGAACCGACCGATCATTGCGACGCCCCTTTCTGCCGGGCACCGAACGTGACTTCGATCGTCGTTCCGCCGCCATCGCGCGCCACGGCACGCGCCGTGCCGCCGTGACTCTCGGCGATGCGTCGAACCAGCGCCAGCCCGAGCCCGACTCCGCCCCCTTCGCCCTCGCTCGTGCCGGATCTCCTGTAAAAGGCCTCGAAAACCCGCTCCCGCTCGACATCGGGAATACCGGGACCGCGATCGCTCACGCGCAGCACCGCTCCGCCACCCGGCGCCGGTGCGACATCGGCTTCGATTGCCGACCCCGAGCCGTAGCGGCGTGCATTTTCGAACAGGTTTCGAGCAAGCCGCCGCAGCAGCCGCGCGTCGCCGCGTAGCGTGACCGCGGTGCCGCCTACGTCGGCGCCGACGCGCGCACCTTCTTCGGCGACGAGCGCAAGCAGATCGACGTCGTCGTTCCTGTCGACGTCCGGCGAAGCGTCGAGCCGGCTCGTCAGAAGGATTTCGCCGATCAGATCGTCGAGCTCGTCGATGTCGCTGGCGATCCTTTCGCGCACGTCGCGCCGCGTGTCGACGCCAAGCAGCTCGATGGCGACGCGCATGCGGGCAAGCGGTGAGCGCAGCTCGTGCGACGCCGTCGCGAGCGCATCCTTCTGTGCGTGCACGAGACGTTCGATCCGCTCGGCGGCGCGATTGAAGCTGCGCGCGAGCTCGGCGATCTCGTCGCTGCCTTCGACGTTGACCCTGGCGCGAAGGTTGCCGCTGCCGAGAGTGTCGACTCCGGCGCGAAGGCGCTCGAGCCGGCGTGTCAGCCGGCGCGCAAGCGGAAGGCTCGCGAGCGCGAGCATTGCCGCAAGCACCGCAATCATCAGCAGCGCACCGAGCGGCCGGTGGCGGCCGGCGTGATCGGCGAGCAGCCGCCTGCCGTCGGGCAGCGCCATCACTGCGAGCATTCCATGACCGGCAGAGTGCGCGATGCCGCTGCCGGAAAAGCGCGTATGCGGCGCCGCAATCACTGGGCCGGCGCTGGCAACAGGCCGTCCATCGGCATCGAGCAGCGTCAGGTCGGCCTCGAATTTTCCGGCCAGCCGTTCGAGCGCGATCTTCTGCTCGTCGGCCGGACGATCGGGGGGTGGCAGCACTTCGCCGATCAGCTCGGCCATGCCGCCGAGGAACATTTCGGCCTCGCGATCGCGCGGCGCGATCCACCACAGGCAGCTCGCCGCGACGGCAAACAGCACGAGCGCCGTGACCAGCGCCAGGTAGATCTGCAGATAGAGGCGATGGCGAAGGCTGTGGCGATGAAGCCGCTTCAAATCTTTTCCTCTTCCGCCGGCATCCGCTCAGCTCGCATCCTCGTCCTGGCGGCGCGCGAAAAGGTAGCCGGTGCCGCGGATCGTCAGCACGCGGCGCGGATGCTGCGGATCGTCCTCGATCGCAGCGCGGATGCGCGAGACGTGCACGTCGATGCTGCGGTCGAAAGCCTCGTGCTCACTGCCGCGCACCTTGTTCATGATCGTGTCTCGCGTCATCACGCGGCCGGCGCTCTCGGCCAGCGCGCACAGAAGATCGAACTGGTACGACGTCAGCGGCTTGTCGTCGCCGTCGACGCGAACAGTGCGGGCATCGCGATCGATCTCGAGCCGGCCGAAGCGGAGAACCGAATCCGCGGCGAGCACTGGCGCTCCGGAGCGCCGCAGCACGGCTTTGAGCCGCGCCAGCAGCTCGCGCGGATTGAACGGCTTCGGAAGATAGTCGTCGGCACCGAGCTCGAGTCCGACGATGCGATCGGTGTCTTCGCCGCGCGCGGTCAGCATCACGATCGGGACCTGCGAGCGGCTGCGGATCGTGCGGCAGACGTCGAATCCGTCGCGGTCGGGAAGCATCACGTCCAGGATGACCGCGTCGAATTCCTCTCGCGTCAGCGCGTCGAGGCCGCCGGCGGCATCCCCGCGCGTCGTCACGTCCATGCCCGACTTGCCGAGGTACTCGGCCACCATCGCGGCCAGCGCGCGGTCGTCTTCGACGATGAGGATACGTTCCGACATGTTGCTTCCGGCGCCGGGCCTGCAGCTCGCGCTGCGCCGGTTCGCGAATCTATGCGCTCAGTGATGATGGCGGAAGCGGTCGAGGTGCTGGATGAGCTCGGCGCGCTGCTCGGTGGTCAGCACCTCGGCCGTATCGCCGAGCGCCGACGCGACGACGCGCGACAGGTTGTCGGCGAGACCGATCTCCTCGACCCGCAGCCGTTCGATGGCCGCGCGGTCGATCGTCGGCGCTTCCAGGATCGCGTGAAGCTGGTCGCGGTTCGAGCGGTGTTTCTCGACGATCGGGAACAGGCTGTCGACGGTTCCGTCGATGATCTTCTCGACGCGCTGCTGCTGGTCGGGCGTGGCGTCCAGCCGGTGAAGCGCGAACGCCGCGAAGAACTCCGCGTGGTCGCGGGCTTCTTCGAGCGTCGGGGGCCCGTCGCCGGCGCGCGAGATCGCGCCGAGGGCGGCCTCGGCAACCGGCATCGTCGCTCCGATCGCGAAACCGATCAGGCCGGCGCCGATTACGCCGAGGACCAGGCCGGCCACGAAGCCGCGCCGCTTTCGGTTAGGGCACGAGGATTCGGGGACTTCGTGGTTCGGGTCTGAAGAAGAGGAGGACGGGAGGGCGGGGGTGTCGTAAGTGTTCATACAGGCTCCTTCTTTTCCGGCGGCTTCTCGCCGGATGCTATGCGGCGGTTTGCGCCGGATGCTTGCCGGGACGGCATCGGCGGCCCGGTTCTGGCCGGAATCTGTCCGGCTCGGGAAGGAGACTAGGCGCGCGAGGTTTCGGGGATTGGTCGCGCAGGTAAAGTTTCGTAAAGGCGACGCGGCCAGGATCGGACGCCGCCGCAGCGCCGCGCGCTACTGCGCGGCCTGCACGGAGTCGGGATCGTCTTCGGTCGGCGTCATCGTCAGCACGAGCGCGGCGGCGACGATCAGGCCGATGTCTTCGCGAAGACGCAGCTCGAACGCGAGCCAGGTCCCCATCGCCGCCCAGAACAGCGGCACCGCGAACAGCACGCGCGCGTACGGTGCGCGCGTCAGCAGCAGCATTCCGAACGTGAAGATCGTAACCGGCGTCGGCACTCCGAAGCTCGGCGACGTCGGATGCGCGTGGCCGAGCAGGGCGGCCAGCGCCGGATACGCAACCAGCGAATAGAAGATCAGCAGGATGCCGGCGAGGTGACGCGGGCCGGTGTGCGTCCAGAAGCGCACGTCATGGCGGGCAACGCCGAAATTGAGCAGCAGCGCCGCCTGCATCGCGAACACCGCGCCGAATACGTAACCGAGCGGCGTGATGCGGCTCAGGAATCCGCAGCAGTAGATCAGGCCCGACCACGCCCACAGCACCGAAAGCAGCGCGCACGCGATGCGGTCGCGCTGCGATCCCGGGAATAGCGCGAGGCACACCGCGACGAATGCGACGAGGCCGAGAACTTCGGGCGCAGGCCACAGCGCCTCGTTGTAGGCGGTGAACACGCCGAGAAATTCGTCGCGTCCGAGATTGAGCGGCAAGGTTCCGGCCTCGTCCTGTCAGGCGGACGCGCCGAAATAATCGGGTTCGTTGCCGGGAGTCCACTTGATGTTGCAGCCGAGACTCGGTCGCTGGTCGGCGGCGACCTGGCGTCCGGCAAGCAGCGCATCCATCGCAGCACGAAGGTCGCGGCCGCTTACCGGCTCGCTGTTTCCCGGACGGCTCGAATCGAGCTGGCCGCGATAGACCAGCGGGCGATGGCCGTCGGCTGCGGCCGGACCGAACAGGAAAAAGTCCGGCGTACAGGCCGCGTGATACTGCCTGGCCACCTGCTGCGTCGAATCGAACAGGAACGGGAATCTCCAGCCGAGCTCGACGGCCAGCGCACGCATGTGCTCGGGGCCGTCCTGGGGATGCGTCTCGATGCTGTTCGCATTGATTGCGACGATCGAGATCCGGCCGTCGTAGTCGCGTGCGAGGCGCGAGAACTCGCCCCGTACATGCACGACGTACGGGCAGTGGTTGCAGATGAACATGACCAGAAGCGGACGCACGGCCGGGAAGTCGCTGAGCGCGACGTCACGTCCCGTCACGGCATCCGGCAACCGGAAGTCCGGTGCCGGCGTACCGAGAGGGAGCATGTCGGATGCGGTTTTGACCATGGGCGAACGTCCGCGCCGAACATAGCGGGAACGGTTCGCTCTGGGGAATCCTCAGAAATTGTACGCGATTGCGATGCCGCCCGGGTGCGGAGCGAAATGCCATTCGCCGAGCTTCGAGAGGCGCGTTCCATCGAACTGCTGGTGATAGTCGTTCCAGTCGTTCGCGGCACGCGTCGGGTGCGTCCACAGGAACGCTTCCGAAGAGACCTCGCTGACGGCGAACGACGTCCAGCCGTCGGACTGGTCGTGCTTGAACGCTTCGGCGATCACGAGCCCGTGCGCGAGGTTGAGCGTGAGGCTCCACACGTGGCGCTTCCAGTCCCAGCGCATGTTCGCTTCCTTGGCGGCAGTTTCCATCGTCTTTTCGGCAAGGTGCAGGCGCTCGGTGCAGTTCGCGCTCGACGACTTCGGAATCGCGCGGACGCGGTCGGCGCCGTAACGCGCGACATGCGGCCGGAACGTGAGGTCCGCCATTCCGAGCACGGCCTTTCCTGCGGTGATGAAGTTGTTGACCTGCGCGCCGTTGTCGTCGTGCAGAGTACCCTGCGTAACGCCGGCCACGACGCCGATCGTGAAGATCGCCATCCAGCTTCCCCACCAGAGCTTCGCGCGGGGCTGGCCGTCCTCGAGTCGTGTCTCGAGGAAATCGAGACGGGCTTCGGTGTTGGGGTCGCACGCCTGGGCGCTCGCGATCGACGGCGCGAGAAGGGCGACTGTGACGAGCATCGCGGCGAGGCAGCGACGGGGGGCACGGGCGATCTGCATGGCAATTTCTCCGATCCGGACGGTTCCGGGATTGTCAGTAGGGCACGGTCTTACATCGATGGTTCACGGGAGAACAGCGATCTGTCAACGAGGATCGAGGATGATCACGGGAATCTCCCGCATCGTGCGGGCCTGGTAGTCGGCGTAGTCGGGATACATCCTGCACAGCGCGGGCCAGTAGTGACTTTTTTCTCCGGCATCGCCGCGCCGGGCCTTCATCGGGCGCCGGGTCCTGCCGATTTCGATCTCGACGTCGGGGTTCGCGTCGATGTTCTTTACCCACAGAGGGTCTTTGGCCATGCCGCCCTGCGAGCCGACCACCACCACGCGCGGCCCGTCCTCCAGGTAAAGAAGCGGCGCTGTTCGCCGCTCGCCCGACTTCCGGCCGACCGTGGTCAGCAGCAGGATCGGGGCGCCGTGCATCCAGACAGCGCCGAACCGGCCGCCGCTCCATCGGTAGATCCAGGTGTTGACCAGCGACATCACCCGGATGATCGGCTTGGCAATGCGCTCCTCGGTGGCGGTGAACGGGCGCGGCATTTTTACGGCGTCAGCCATTTGTGAAGGATCCTTCTGTCAGCAGGAAATCGGAAGCGACTCGAGCCCGCGAAAGACGAACTGGTCGCGGAAGTGTGCGTCGCCGGCTGCTGCGAGCTTCGGGCAGCGTTCGAGCAGCCGACCGATCGCGAGCACGGCTTCTCCGCGTGCGAGGTTTGCGCCGAGGCAGAAATGGATGCCGCTGCCGAACGACAGCGGTTCGATATCCTTCCGGCGGACATCGAGCGTATCGGGATCGGGGTACCTCGCCGGATCGCGATTGGCGGCGCCGAGGATCGTGACGATGCCTTCGCCTGCGCGGATGCGATGCCCGGCAATCTCGATGTCTTCGAATGCGGCGCGCCCCGAGAGCAGGATCGAGCCGTCGAAACGCACGAGCTCTTCGATCGCGTTCGGGACCAGCGACGGATCCGCACGCAGCACATCGATCTGGTCGGGATGGCCGAGAAGATGGTGGACGCCGTTGCCGATCAGGTTGGTCGTCGTCTCGAAGCCCGCGCCGAACAGCAGAAGGCTCATTCCGACGATCTCGTCGTCGCTCAGGCGATCGCCGCCCTCCTCGGCCTGCGCCATGCCGCTCATCATGTCGTCGCACGGTGATCTTCTTTTGTCGGCGAGGAGTGCGTGGAAATACTCGGACATCCACGCGACCGACGCGTCGGCGGCTTCGACGTCGGCGCGCGTCACGTTCATCTCGAGCGTTCGCGTGTTGAGTCGCACGCCTTCGCGAAACGGCGCGCGGTCGGCTTCGGGCACGCCGAGAAGATCGCCGATCACGGTAACTGGAAGCGGAAACGCGAGCGCATCGAGGAGGTCGCCGCCGCCGGCTTCCACGAGCGGATCGAGCAGCTTGTCGACGGTTGCGGCCATGCGCGGTTTGAGCCGCTCGACGGTGCGCGGCGTAAAAGCCCTGGCGACCAGGCGCCGCAGCCGCGTGTGCTGCGGAGGATTGGCGAACAGCAGGGTCGAGTCGCCGTAGCCGAGCGACTGGTGCTCGCGCCAGTCGTCGAACCCCGCGCGTTCCATCATTCCGGGCCAGTCTTTTCCGCAGCGCGGGTCGCGCAGCGCGCTGTGGCAGTCGTCGTAGCGGGTCAGGACCCAGTTGCCGAAGCTGCTCTTGAAGATCGGAGAAGCGCTGCGGACTTCATGAAGCGTCGGATACGGGTCGCGGCGAACCTCCGGATCCATGATGAGCGTAAGGAACGCGGCATCGGCGCGTGCCGGATCGTCGTGCGCTCCCGAATGTGCAGTGCTCATGCTGATCCTCCGTCCCCGCCCGGGACCGTACTTCCAGGTTTCATCGAACGAAACCGCGACAGGCCCCGAGCTCCAAGGTACGAAACCGACGGCCCGATTTCTACGGCTTCGGCTTGAGTGAGTCGACGACACGGGTTCCGACCGGTTCGTCGAGCTCGGTGTCGGTGCATTCGGTCAGCCGCGCGAGCATCTGGTAGTAGCCGATCGTCAGGATCGTCTCGACGATCTCGCGGTCGCTCAGGTGTTTCTTCGCTGCAGCGAATGCCGCGTCGCTGCAGCGTACCTTCTTTGCGCTCTCGTCGACGAACGCGAGGAACGCCTTCTCCTTCTCATCGAAGCACGATGCTCCGAGGTTGCCGTCCTCGATGGCCTTGATCTGCTCGGCCGTGGCGCCGCACGCTTCGGCGATCGGCACGTGCTGGATCCATTCGTATCGCCCGCCGTACGAATGAACGGCCTGAAGGATCGCATACTCGCGAAGCTTCGGCTCGAGCTGCTGCGCCGACAGGATCGACTGGCCGAGGCGCATGAGCGGCCGGAAGCTCATCGGTGCATGCGCCATCATGCGGAAGATGTTGAGCGGCACCGGAAGTGCGCGAAAGGCCGACTGCACGTCCGGCGAAGCGCTTTCGATATCGACGAGAGGAATTCGCTGCATGAGCTTTCTCCAGTATGCGGTCAGGCCATGAACAGGCCGCCATTCGTATCGAGCGAGACACCGTTGATGTACGACGCGTCGTCCGACGCGAGGAACGCGATCGCGCCGGCCTGCTCGTCGGGAGACGAAAGCCGGCGAATCGGCATGAAGTACTCGTAGGCGGCGATGCGCTGGGCGCGAGCCTGAGCCTCTTCTTCGGTGGCGGCCTTGCGGACGCCGCCGGCGCGGATCATCGGCGTATCCACTCCGCCCGGGCAGATCGCATTGACGCGGATGCCGCGCGGGCCGTAGTCGAATGCGAGATGCCGCGTCAGCCCGAGCAGGCCCGCCTTGCTCGACGTGTAGGCGAGACCGCCGTTGGCGCTCTTGGAGCGGCCCGCAAGCGACGAGACGTTGACGACCGCGCCGCGGCCGCGTGCGGCCATCGACGGCATAAGCGCGCGGCAGCAGTGAAACGGTCCGCTGAGATTGACCGCGAGCACACGGTTCCAGCGCTCGTCGTCGAGCGTTTCGATGCCGTCTCTGGTCGCGGTGTCGCCGGTGCCGGCGACGTTGGCGAGGATGTCGACTGCGCCGAGCAACGTCTCGACCGCGGCTGCGGCTGCACGGACACTCGCGGAATCGGCGACGTCGCATTCGATCTCGATCGTGCGCGCACCGAGAGCTTCGATTTCGCGCCGAACCGCGGCGGCACCCGCGGCGTCGCGATCGACGCATGCGACCGCAGCGCCCTCGCGCGCGAATCGAAGCGCGGTTGCGCGTCCGATCCCGCTGGCGGCGCCCGTCACGAACGCAACGCGTCCGGCAAATCGAGTGACGTCCACCGGCGCCTGATAGCGGTCACGACCGGCGCGGTCCACAGGGCGCCGCTCCTGCATGTAACCGCCGCGATCTGCCGGCGTCCTGACGCGGCAGGGAGACGATCATGAAGCCGATGAACCCAATCGCCGCCGGCGCGGCGCTCGCGTTGCAACTGTGGAATTCCGCACCGGCTTCGGCCGTCGAGCTGTCGGTACCGACTGACTTTCCGACGATCCAGGCGGCCATCGACGCGGCTCCGGATGGGGCAGTGATCTCGGTCGCTGCCGGCACCTGGTTCGAGGACATCGACTTTGCCGGCAAGGATATCGTCGTCCAGGGCGAGGGCTCGGATTCGGTCATTCATGGAACCGGCACCGGTCCGGTGGTGCGCTTCACGAGCGGCGAGGGCCCGGGGGCGAAACTCGATTCGTTCACGATCACCGGCGGGTTTGCGCAGACCGGCGGCGGCATCGAGATCGTGGGTTCGAGCCCGACGATCGTTCGCAATGTCATCGCCGGCAACTCGGCAAGCCGTGTGGGCAGCGGGATGTTCATCGGCGGTGCATCGTCGAGCCCGCTCGTCGCGAACAACCTGATGATGTTCAATACCGGTGCGGGAGGAGATCCTCACACCGTGCAGATCGAGGGCTCGTCTCCGCGACTCGTCAACAACACGATCGTCCGCAACGACAGCAACGCGATCCTGACGTCGGGCGAAGGCCATCCGGAGATCCGCAACAACATCCTCGCCCGCAACGGCACTCGCATCAACGGCTCGCCGGTCAAGGGTCGCGGCATCTGCGATTTCGCAGCCGGCACGATCACAAAGTACAACCTGTTCTTCCGCAATGCGGTGGCGGCGATCCTGACTGCGGGGAAAGATTTCCGCCGGATCCGCAGCGCCGAGTACGAGCTTCAGGACGAACGTCTTGCCGACAATCTCGACGGCGCGACACGATTCTCCGCCGGACGGATCCCGCGAACGCTGTCTGCCGCGACGCCGGCCGGGTTCATACCCCGTGAAGATGCACCCGGCGCGAGCCGTGCGGCGCACGGCGGCGATCCATCGCCCGAATACGCAAACACCGACGGCAGCCGCAATACGATCGGCTTTACCGGCGGCCCGTTCGCGCCGCTGCTCGAAGAGCGTTGAACGAAAATCGGGGTCAGACACTGATTTCGGAAAATCAGTGTCTGACCCCGATTTCCACGAATGTCCGTCCCCGATTCCTGCGCTACGACGTGAGCTGGCGGAGGATCGTTGCCGAGTCGAAGTAGACGCGTTCGCAGACGAGGTTCTTACCTTCGAACACGAAGAACGCGGTCATGCGGCAGCGGAACTCGCGGCCGGTCGGATCGATGCCGGCGAGCGGGCCCTTGTGCGTGCCGAGCAGCCAGAATTCGGTGATCACGGCGTCGTCGGCGTGGTGAAGCGCAATCAGCTCGTTGCGCTGGTCGGGAAATGCCGTGCGGCTGGTACGGAAGTAATCGCTGACCGCCTCGGCGCCGTCGTGGATCTGATCGGTCGGGATCAGCTCGTAGCGAGGGTGGTGGAACGTCGCGAGCGTGCGGTCGAACTCGTGGACGTTCTCCGACTCCATGTGCTCGCGCACGATGCGCTCGCGATGTGCACGCAGCTCGGCGCGATCAGACTGCTCGCTCATGATGCTTCCTCCGCCGCACTCGTGCTGCGGTTCTGTTCGATGATCGTTGCGCGCGCGAGCGCGAGCAGCCTTCCGGACGCGTCGGTAAAGCGGATCTGCGTGTGCATCGTACGGCCGGACCGATGAAGGATCTCGCCCTCGACGAAGAAATCTCCGTCGATACGGTGGAAGTAGTCGACAGTCAGGCTCGCGGTGTTGAGCCACGTGCTCGGCGGCTCGTGGCGCCCACCTGCACGTCCGGTAAAGACTGCGATGAAATCTGCATACGTCGGCGTGAATCCGCCGAACAGGTCGCCGCGCGGGTTTCGAACCTGCGGCGGCAGATGACACGAGACCTTGAGGAAGCCCGTGCGCTCTTCGACCACGGTCCAGTCGTACGCTTCGAGAAAATCGCCGACCGGATGGCCGCGACCGACCAGGCGCGCCGGATCGGTCGTGCGCCATTTGCGCGCGAGCGTTTCGATCGAGCGCGAAGCGCCTTCGCGCGCGCCCGGCTGCGCACCGTCGGCCATCAATGGCCTCCGTCGTCGACGCCCGGATCCAGCGACGGCTCCGGACGCGAAGGCGCGGACGGTTGGCTCGCAGCCGCTGCCGGCGCGGAACCGGCTGACGCTGCGGGCGGCGAAGCGTCGGATTCGGTTTCGGGAACCGTCGTCGCCGCCGCACCGGCCGATTTCTTTTCAGCGTCCGCTGCGGCGTCGGCCTCCTCCTTGCGGAACTGTTCCTTCGCTGCATCTCCGCGCGCGGTGATCGCGGCGACTGCGTTTCGCTGCTCGGCCGCGAGGTCGGCCTTTCCGGCTTTGTCGTACGAATCGGCCAGCGCCTGGCGGTTGTCGGCCACATCGGGCGCAAGCTCCACGGATTTGCGCAGCGCATCGATGCTGGCGTCGTACTTGCCGGCATCGTAGCGGCAAAGTCCGATGTAGTACCACGCAAACGATGCGAGCGATGGATCGAGCTGCATCGCCTGCGACAGTGCCGGCTCGGCGACTTCCGGTTTGCCGAGGTCGCGATAGACCACGCCGCGGTTGTAGTAGATCTGCGCCGCAAGCTTCTTCGTCTCGGCGTTCTGCTTCTCGATCGGCGCGGGCATCATCGACAGGGCCGTGTCGTACGTCTGCAGAGCTTTGTCGGAGATCCCGAACTTCTGGTAAATGAAGCCGAGCGCGGCCTGGTTGTCGTAGGAGTCGGCTTTCTCTTTGACGAGCCGGCGATAGGGCGAAAGTTTCTCCGCCAGCTCGGTTCGCGTCTGCGCGATCATGCTCTGCGTCTTGGCGTTCGACGGCTGCATCTTCAGCGCCTGGTCGAGCGTCTCGAGACTCTTCCCGTAATTGCCGGATACGCGGTACGTAACCGCGAGCGCCTGCACGTACTCGACGCGCTTCGGATCGGCGGCAACCACCTTCTTCAGCGTCGCGATCGCCTGCGGGAATTTCTCCCGGCCGCGGTACGACCAGGCAAGATAGTAGAGCGCCACGGGATCGTTCGGCCGCACGGCGAGAACTTTCTTCGCTGATTCCTCGGCGTCGCCGTACGACTGGAGGTCGATCAGCAGGTGCATCAGCTCGACTTGCGGCTCGATCGACGACGGCCTGAGCTCGTACGACCGGCGGCAGTCGCCGATCGCATCGAACGTTTCGTGGCGTGCGGCGCGGTCGCGGCAGCGGGCGAGCAGGTGATCGGGGTTGTCGTTGTCGAACTTGTCGGGCGGCGGCGCCGTCGCAGGAGGAGCGCTCAGCGGCACCTGCACCGAACCTTCGCCGGCCTCGAGCGACGGAATCGGTGCAGGCGTCGTGGCCGAGCCGCCGCTTGCCGCCTGTGCGAGCGCCGCGTGCTGCGCCGCCTTGATCCCCTCTTCGACGCTCTCGTCGCGCTTCGACGCGCATCCCGCTGCCAGGACAAGCAGTGCGCCCGACGCAATCATCCGGCCGGACGCACGAAACCATCGGTTCGTCATAAGGCCGACATCCTAAGAGACATCGCGCGAAGGATCCATGCGCGACGCGGCCGGAACGGGCGGATCAACGGCGGAGACAACTCGAATACCGGGACAGTCCCGGTTCTCGTGAAGGTGCGGGCAGCGGCTTTTCGTGCAGGTGCGGGCGCGGCTTCTGGTGCGCAGCGCGGCGCAGCTAGCGCCGGTCGGCACAGCGCGCGGCCGCGGTCGAGATCCGAACGATGCGCAGATCGCCGAACGGTGTGCCGACGCCGCTGTTCAGCGTCAGTGCGACCGACAGGTTGCGATCGAGGTCGGCCCACGCGCCCGATCCGCCGAAACCGAAGTGGCCGATTCCGTGGCGGACGGTCGTTCCCATGCCGAGCGTGAACGGCCGGTGGTAGCCGAGCCGCCAGTGCATCGGGAACGGGATCACGCGATCGAGCGTGCGGTTCTGTACCGTGGAGGCACGGTGAAGCGTCTTCTCGGACATCAGCCGGACACCGTCGAGAGCTCCGCCGCCGGCCAGCGCGGCATACATGCCGGCGAGCGCGCGCGCGGTGAAGATCCCGTTGGCCGATGGGATGCAGGCCGCTGCGAACTCTGCGGAATTGAAATCGAGCTCGTCGATTCCGTGCGGCATCAGCGCGCGCTCGGCTTCACGAAGGTCGACCGGAATTCCGATCATCTGCAGCCAGCGGCTCGCGGCGGCCAGATAGCTGCGCGTGCGATCGGCGCCGCCGCGCTGCCCGTGAAGCCCCGCAAGACCGAGCGTCGCCTTGCGCCCCGAATGCGAATCGGGAAGCCCGACGAACAATCCGTCGAGCTGAAGCGGCTGAGAGATTTCCTCGTCGAGCACCTGGCAGAACGGCTTGCCGGTGATGCGCTGGATGATCTCGCCGACCAGATACCCGTACGTGAGGCCGTGATAGCCGTGGGCTTTTCCCGGCTCGTGAATGGGATGCGCGGCTTCGAGCGCACGGATCATGTATTCCCAGTCGAGCATTCGGCGCGCGTGATCGATCATGCCGCGGATGTCGTAGAGGCCCGCCTCGTGGCTCATGATCTGGCGGATCGTGATGTTTTCTTTGCCGCTGTGCGCGAACTCCGGCCAGTGCTTCGAAACCGGCTCGTCGTAATCGGCGAGGCCCTTGTCGACGAGGATGTGCAGCAGCGTCGATGCGACGCCTTTGGTCGTCGAGTACGAGACCGACGCGGTGTCCGAGCTCCACGGCGTACCGGCCGCGTCGATCGTCCCGCCCCACAGATCGACGACCTTCTTTCCGCGGTGATAGATGCACAGCGCGGCGCCGCCCGGGCCGGGCGACGGAATCAACGACTTGAACAGGCGCGCGACCGACCAGAAGTCGGGATGGATGTAGCCTTCGGCGAGACTCGGATGCTTCACGCCGGACGCGAGCCGGAGCACGGGCGCCAGACCGGTCATGGTTTTTTCCGACGAGAAGAATGATGCCATTGGTCCCTGATCCTAATCCGATTGCGCCGGCCGAAGACAATCCGAATGTGCGAACGGACCCACTCCTTTGCAACCCTGCGAGCCGAGAATCACGACAGTTGCGTCGATCCGTTGGCGCCGTGGGGCGCGTCCGCGTTGGCGCCGTGAGGCGCGTCCGCGTTGCTGCCGTGCGTCCCGTCTGCGCTGCCGCCGGAGGCCTGCGGAGCCTTCGCGGCCACTTTCGCCTTCGTCGTACGGCCGGCTTCCTCGCTGCGTCCCGCCGCGCCCGCCGAGGCCTGTGCACGGGCCGCAAGCGCCTGAAGCTCCTCGAACGCTTCGCGCGTCGCCTTCACGTACGCATTCAGGTCCGGAATCAGGTCGTAGTCGGCGTTGAAACCCCAGCAAAGCTTGCCGTCGTAGCTGAGCAGCGCGATCCCGAGGCCGAGATTGTCGACCAGCGGCACGTGCGGGAAGGTCTCGAGAAGCTTCGCGCCGAGCATGTACATCGGGAACTGCGGTCCCGGCACGTTGGTGACGACCATGTTGAACGGGAGCAGACGCGTCATGTTGCGTCCGGCGAGCGACAGCAGCGTAGACGGCGTCCATTCGGCAACCTGCGTCAG
>DATNBU010000046.1 GCA_035571835.1 Candidatus Limnocylindrales bacterium
GGCGCGCCCGCAGCGGCGGCGCGCGGTGGAGGCGCTCGCGCCGCGCCTTCTCGATGCGGTCGCGCGTTCGTCCGATCCGTCGAGGGCGCTCTCGGGCCTCGTCGAGTTCCTGATCCGCACCGGCGCGCACACGAGCTATCTCGCTCTTCTCAGCGGCTCTCCGAAGACGATGGAAATCCTCGTCTCGCTGTTCGCGAGCAGTCCGTATCTGGCGTCGCATCTGGTCGGACATCCCGAGCTCATCGATTCGCTGGTGCGGGCGGACTCTGCTGCCGCGCCGGAGCCGGTTGCCGAAGACCTGCGCACGTCGCTGCGGCTGCAGCTCGAGGCCGCGATGCCGCCTGCGCCGGCTGGCCAGAAGCACGCGCCGATCGACGAGGAAGCGGTGCTCAGCGTGCTGCGCCGCTTCCGCGTGGCCGAGCTGCTGCGCATCGGCATGAACGATCTCGCCGGCGCACTGCCGAGCGAAGCCGTGCATCGCGCGCTCACGACGCTTGCCGAAGTGGTTCTGGTCGAAGCGCTCGAAGCCTCGCGCCGGCTGGTCGCCGCGCGCATGGCAGGGCCGTGGGAACGTGTGCGACTCGCCGTTCTTGCCATGGGCAAGCTCGGCGCGCGCGAAATGTCGTACGGCTCCGATCTCGATCTGGTGTTCGTCTACGACGCCGGGGGCGCCGAGCGGACGGCCGACAATCCCGACGGCGGATACGATGCCGACGTACACGTCCTCGTGACGAAGTGGGTACAGAAGCTCATTTCGCTTCTGTCCGCGCGTACGCGCGACGGCGTGGCTTACGAAGTCGACGCGCGCCTGCGGCCTTCGGGCCGCAGCGGACCGCTGGTCACTTCGCTCGCGAGCTTCCTGCAGTATCACAGCGCCGAGGCCGAGCTGTGGGAGCGTCAGGCGCTCATCCGTGCGCGCGTCGTGTACGCCGACGGAGATCTGACGGCGCGCATCGACCGTGCGCTTTCTGCGCGTGTCTGGAGCGCACCGATCGCAGCCGAAGGCATGGCCGAGATCGCCAGCCTCCGGGCGCGCGTCGAGGACGAGCTTGCCGGTGAAGACAAGGAGCGGCTGAACATCAAGACCGGGCGCGGCGGCATCGTCGACATCGAATTCCTCGTGCAGATGATGCAGCTGCGCTACGGAACCGATCATCCGTCGGTTCGCAGGCGCTCGACCGTCGATGCGCTCGAAGCGCTGCGCGACGAACGCCTCCTGCCGGCGGCCGAGGCCGACGCGCTCCTCGGCCACTACCGGTTCCTGCGCCGGCTCGAAGCGCGGCTGCGGCTGGAGCGCGACCGGCCGGTCGAGCAGCTCGGCACCGATCCTGCCGGGCTCGCGCCGCTCGCCATACGACTCGGCTACGCCGACGATGACCCGGGCCGCAAGCTGCTCGACGATTACCAGCGCACGCGGGAAGCGGTGCGCACGCTCTATCTGTCCAGCTTCGCGGCCGATCCTGCCGGCGAGGCGAAGCTTCGTTGACCTCGATGGCCACGGTGGATACGAACCCGCCGTGGAAAAGAGCAAAAGCATCTGGATGAATGGAACGCTCGTCCCCTGGGACGACGCGAAGGTTCACGTCCTTACCCATACGCTTCACTACGGCGTCGGCGCGTTCGAGGGCATTCGCTGTTATCAGGCAAGCGACGGCCGCTCGGCGGTGTTCCGCTTGCGCGAGCACATCGTGCGGCTGGTGCAGTCGTGCAAAATCCTCGGCATCGACTCTCCGTACGGCGTCGACGAATTGTGCGACGCATGCATCGCAACCATTCGCGCGAACGAGCTCAAGGCGTGTTACATCCGCCCGCTCGTCTACGTGGCCGACGGCGAGATGGGCCTCGGATCGGCAACCGTCAATCCGATTCACGTTGCGATCGCGGTCTGGCCATGGGGCAGCTACCTCGGCGACGAAGGTCTCGCGAGCGGGATCCGCGTGCGCACGTCGAGCTTCCAGCGCATGCACGTCAATACGCTGATGACCAAGGCCAAGGCGGTCGGCCACTACGTCAATTCGATCCTTGCCAGCGTCGAGGCGCGCAGCGGCGGCTACGACGAATCGCTGATGCTCGACGTCGACGGCTATGCCGCCGAAGGCTGCGGCGAGAATCTGTTCATCGTGCGCGACGGGCGCGTCAAGACGCCGCCGATCGCGACCGTGCTCGAAGGCATCACGCGTGCGACGGCCATCGAGCTGTTGCGTGCCGAGGGAATCAGCGTCACCGAAGAGCGCTTCACGCGCGACGAGATCTACATCTCGGACGAGGCGTTCCTGACCGGTACGGCTGCCGAGATCACCCCGATGCGCTCGCTCGACGATCGCACGATCGGCGCCGGAAAACCCGGTCCCGTGACCACGCGGCTTCAGGAAGCTTATTTCCAGACCGTGCGCGGGGGGCGCCCCGCGTACGCGCACTGGCTTTCCAGCGTCTGATGTCTACAGAAGGCGTCTGATGTCGACAGAGCGAAGAATGTTCGCGGAGGCTTCTTGAGACCGACCGGCTACGGAGGACCGCCCGGCTACAGGCCGAACCTGCGATTCGGTCCGGCCGGAGCGGTGCCGGTCGTCGTTGCGCGGCTGATCGCGGTCAATGTCGCGGTCTTCATGCTTCAGCTCGCGACCGGCGGCTGGCTCACGCACGAATTCGGCCTGGTGCCGGCACTCGTCCAGCGCGGCGAGATCTGGAGGCTTTTTACCTACCAGTTCCTGCACGGCGGGGCGATGCACCTGTTCCTCAACATGTTCGCGCTGTGGATGTTCGGCTCGGAGCTCGCGCCGCGCTGGGGGAGCCGGTTCTTCCTGCGCTACTACTTCCTTTGTGCAGTCGGCGGCGGAATCCTGTTCACGCTCGTCCGGCTCGGAACGTATACCCCG
This sequence comes from Candidatus Limnocylindrales bacterium, assembly GCA_035571835.1. Taxonomy (NCBI): domain Bacteria; kingdom Bacillati; phylum Chloroflexota; class Candidatus Limnocylindria; order Candidatus Limnocylindrales; species Candidatus Limnocylindrales bacterium. The sequence goes on from DATNBU010000046.1 coordinate 2,877, forward strand.
AGCGTCGGAGCCTCCGGCGCGATCTACGGAATCCTCATGGCGTACGCGATGTGGTTTCCGAACCGCCAGGTCTACCTGTACTTCGTCCTGCCGATCCGCGTGCGCTACCTGATCGTCTTTCTGATCGTGCTCGAGATGATGCAGGCCATGCAGTCGACCAACACCGGCATTGCGCATGCCGCGCACCTTGGCGGCATGGGATTCGGCTACGCGTATCTTCGATGGAAGGGAGTGCAGGGATTCCGGCCATTGCCGGCCGGTACGATGAAAACGATCAACCGGTGGCGGCGCCAGATCGCACGCTGGCGCCTTCAGCGTCGCATGCGCGGCCGCGGCTGGAACGACACGCTTCACTGAACCCGGGCCGAAGCAGGAAACGCAAATGAAAAGAGGGGTCGCGGCGTTGCGCTGCGATCCCTCTTGTTTTTCTGGTCCTTCGTTTTCGGCCGGTCAACGTTCGGGCGTTAGGCGCCTTCAGGCTTCTGGGAAAAGCCATCCGATGAGCACGAGGCCGGCGACGATCAGTGCCGATTCGAGCATTTTCCTGTCTCCTCTCGAGCCCCCGCAGGCTCGAAGAGCAGCCTATGTATGGAAACGTCGTAACTGCGTCAAGGAATTTCGTGATTCTCGCGACACATTTGGAAGCATCTTCTTGCTGCTGAATGTTCCTACACCGCTGCTGACAATTCCGTATGAAACTCGTGACGGGAACGAGCCTGCGACAGTGCCGTCTCG